>JASLVM010000050.1 GCA_030741355.1 Candidatus Poseidonia sp.
TCCTCACGATGCTTGGAAAAGCGCCTGAAATGATGGGGGCGGTGGCCATGGATGTAGCACTCAACACCAACGAAGGAAGTCCCTTCGGCAACGATAACAGCGAGACGGTCACGGTCACCTTGACGATGTTGGTGTTCCAACCCAGCGGAATGACGCCGCTTACAACGTGAAAGACATGCCTTGTTGGCCCACCTGCCAACCCAGTTCTGTCAAAACGCGATGTTGTTCTGACGTCTCGGAGTACAACGGATTCGTGTGGTTGAGATGGATGAAAATGATTTCCGGGTCGTCGTCCCTTTTCGGCCCCAAGCGCTCCAGCGTCTCGGCCACAGGAGGATGCGGTACGTCAAGTTGTGAACGGCCGGAGAGTTCATCGCTGCTCCAAAAGGTACCGTCCACCAGCGCGACATCCACGCTCAGTTTGGCGAACCATTCTCGAATGGTGGACACGCCGTGATGCGCGAGTGTGTCCTCCCATCGGTCATGGTCGGGAAGGAAGAGCACGGACTTGTTTGGGCCGCGAACAACAAAGGCGTGCATGTCAGAAAGTTCGGCCCGGTGAGGGACTGCCAACGGTTCAACTCGTACGCTTTCGGACAGCATCTGAACCGCCCCTGATGAAATGGATTGGGCGGAGAAGACCCCTTGGTCGACCATCAGGGACCATTGAGGTGTGCGTTCAATGAGGGCGTGCATGGATGCCGAAGCATACAGACGGAGGCCTGAGGCGTTGAGGGTTTCTCGACCAAACAGGCCCAAACCGTCGACATGCCCGAAGTGAGCATGGGTGAGCAGGACCGAGCGGAGCGATGGATGGCCCCACAATCGTAGTTGATCACCCAAGGCACGGGTGGCTTCAATGAGGTGGCCTTGGCCGTCTTCATCGGTGATGCCAAGGCTGACCGGATGACGGACGTCTTCGGGGCCGAGGTCGGCGCAACAGGCTCGTTGGCAGCCGGGCTGAGGGCGTCCACCGTCTTGTGCGATTCCAAGCAAGGTTACCGTCGGCATGACCCCGACGATGGCAGGGGTGGCCATGAGCCCTTTCACGCGAAGGTCTCAAACCTCATCACCAAACCCGTGAGGACAGGGGAACAACGTGCCAGCACCGTCCAAAGTTGAATTCCCCGGTCAAAAAAAGACCAAGGCGAGGATGCGCGGCACCAAACAAGCCAACGAGGCGACGGCGAAAAAACTCGCCCGGGAGTTGGGCGGCTTCAGAGAAAACCCTCGGAGTCATTTACCCGCGATGACGTTCTCAGGAAAACTTCGCTGGGGGCGCACCGACCCGGTGACGAAAACCCTCTCGGAAATTGAAAAAATCATCAAGAAAAAAGATGATTTGAAGTGGTTGCAGAAGCGAATGATGTCCAAGCGTGGCGATGACGTTGCCAAGGCCTTCGCCGGTTCTCTTCACGCTTCTCACGACGAACAATTCACCATGGTGGGCCAATTCAATTCCTCATCGTTTGGTTCAGGCTCGTATGTTCGCCGAGGCGATGGTAAACCCGGATATCTTGCTGGCATCCAAAATTACGCCAATTTGACGCTGCGCATGCTTCCTTGGGAAGACCACGCCCGTCGAGGCATGTATTTCTTCAGTTGGGAAGGAGGGTTCGTCTGCACGGGCCCCAACCCCACCCCGCCAGAAGAATGGCTCAGCGATGTGCTGAAGCGTTCCAGGTTTGACCTCGCAAAAACCGAAATCGAAGGCCGGACCGTTTGGACAACGGAAGGATTGGACCCGAACAACGTCGTTGATGGCGGAGCCTCAACGACCGGCCACGTTGCCTTGAGATTCCATCACGGCCCTGTGGTTGGATTGGGCCTCGATGCGCTTGAAACGTTTTCAAAGAAAGATTCCCCGTTCGTTCACCACCTCGCCCTCTCAATGCTTCCACCTCTCCTGCCCTCCATCCTCACCATGGACGCCCAATGGGCCCCCGACGGTTGGCCAGAAGGACAACCGCTCCCACAACCCTGCCTCGACGGGATCGAGAAGGTCATCGACGCTTGGCAGGGATTGTCGATGAACGAGGGCATCGTCGCCTCGGCCATGAAACAGACCGTGATGGAGAGCATTGACGAAGGGGTGCTCATCGGTGAAACCTGGCTTGATGGCACGGACCGTGCATCGCTTGAGGATGCGCTTGGCCCACTTGGCGGCTCAAACGAAGAGCGTTTGCTCGCCGCTGAGATTTTGCGCCTCGCCATCACCGACCCGCATGAAGACAGCATAGGTTTGCGAATTGAGGCCAAAGGAAGCCCAGAACAGCGCGAAGACCGTTGCATACGAATCATGAAGACCGCCTCTTGCGGTGATGTCCTGTCCGCCTTTTGGCCCACGCATGGGCGAGAGGCTTTGGCTGTTCTCGGTCTTGAGGGCGATGACGCTGAAGATATTTGGAAGCAGCAGCGCGACGCGCCGAAACCGTTTGGGAAATTCCTCAAAGGGCTGGACAAAGCCAAAGCCCTTGCTCAGCAGAAAGCGCGTTTCCCTGCTCAAGAAGACGCTGGATTGGCAGCTGGCATGATTCACACCTACATTGTGGCTGGACTCACCCAAGGCATGGGCTCAGTTGAACGGAAGGCCACCGCACGGCATGCCTCGTTGGACGAAGCAGCGGCTGCATGGGCTTGGTTGGTGGCGGTTGGGCGTTCCGGCGGACAGGAATGGCATTTCGAAAACAACGCCCGCGACCGCGGTGGCGTTTGGGCTGTACCCACCACCGAACTTTGGTCGATTGGAAAACAATTGCTCGACGCAGAAGAGGCGGGCATCGCAGAACTGCAAGAGGCGTGGAAAACCACGTTCGAGACGCTCAAAACAACCACAGGAAGTTCCTGAGGCGTGTTCGTCTCTACGAGGAAGATAAGGCACCTTCAATATCGTCCCAGAGGTCTTCGACATCTTCGATGCCAATGCTCAATCGGACAAATCCAGGGACGACGCCAGCCGCCACACGGATGTCTTCGGGAACGGACATGTGGCTGGAATTGAACGGGCATTCAATGAGTGATTCAACCCCACCGAGGCTGGTGGCTTCGTAAATGATGTTCAGTTTTCGCATGAAGGAAAGAGCTGCTTGGTCACCGCCTTTGACGACGAAAGCAATCATCCCCGAGCCGTGAGGTAAAACGCGCTGCGCCACTTCGTAATCGGGATGGCTTTCCAATTTGGAATGGTACACGCGCTCGATGGCGTCGTGGGCTTCAAGCCGTTGGGCGAGCGTGTGAGCGTTCTCGCAAATCCGAGGCATGCGAACGTCCAACGTGCGCATTCCGCGCTCGAGCAGGTAACATGAATGCGGGTCGGGTGCTGCACCCAGGTGCATTTTGCACCTGAAAATTCGGGCGATGAGTTCCTTAGAGCCAACCACCGCGCCTCCCAAAATGTCGGAATGTCCACCCAAGTACTTGGTGGTGGAATGAATGACGAGGTCGACGCCCATCGTCAGTGGCTTGCAGCCCCACGGCGAGGCAAAGGTGTTGTCGATGATCAACAGAAGGTTGTGGCGCTTGGCCACGTCCACCATGGCCTCAATATCGCACACCTTGAGGACAGGATTGGTCAAGGTCTCGATGTAGAGGATTTTGGTATTGTCTTGAATGGCGGCCTCGTACGAGGAGGGGTCTCGCATATCGGCCATCGTTGTGGAGAGGCCAAAGCGGCAAAGTTCCTCGGTGAGCAGTCCGTAGGTGCCACCGTAAATGTCTGCACTGGCGACCATGTGGTCGCCTTCGTTGAGCAGCGCAAGGAGGGTGGTCGAAATGGCGCCCATGCCCGATGAAAACGTCTCGGCATCCTCGCCCTGTTCCATCGCTGCCAATTTTTGAGCCACAGCGTCGGAATTGACGGTGGAGAGGCGCGCATAGAGAAGGGTGTGCTGAGCGCCGGCCGCCCAACCTGCATAGCGTTCGTCGGTCAGCTTGTAAGTCGATGATTGGAAGATGGGGGTGTTGACGGCATCACCAATGTGTTGCGTGCCGCTGTGAACGGCGCGGGTAGCAAAGCGATTGGATTCTTTTTTGTCCGACATGCGCATCTCCAGTCTTGCGCAGAGAAACTCGCTCCTTGAACGCTTCTACACGGAGGCTTGTGGCTCGGATTGGTCATCCGAGTCAGGTGATGTAAGTTCAACCAAGATGTTTCCGAACAAAAGCACGCCCCCGCCAAACAAAATCCACCAAGACCAACTCACGAGTCCAAGGCCCAAACCAAACACCGTGGCCCAAACGGGCTCAAAGGCGTAGATGATGGCGGCCTGCACCGGGTGCATGTGGCGCTGATACATGTTCAACGCCACCAAGCAGAAGAACGATCCTCCCAAGCCCAAGAGAAACACGGGCACCAGCACCCCTTCCCTGGTCAAGACATCGCTGACCATGTCGATGGTATCAGCCCCACTCGATGCAAGAGCCAGAACCAACGAGCCACATCCAACCACAATAAACGAAGTCAGCGTCAACATCAACGGGTCGTATTCCAAAGTCAGCTTCTGTGTGAAGATGATGTGCAAGGCAAAGAAGAGGGCGCAAACCACCGTAACGATTTCGCCCCAGCCCCACGAAAGGTGCGGTGGGCCTTCGATGAATCCCGCGCCAATCGTCGCCATCAAAACACCCCAGTAGAGCGCTCGTCGTGGTGGATGTTCGCTCATCCGCATCGTCAACAACGCCGTCATGACGACATACAGCGAGGTCAAGAACGCTGATGTTGATGGATTGATGTCGTTCAAGGCCACCATTTGACTGACAAAACCAATCAGCATGAGGCCTCCAAGAATCCCTCCTCCGCGCCAAATCTTGGGAGACGAGAGCCCGGCTCTGGCCGTCGGAAAAAACGCCAACACGAGGACCATGGCGATCAAAAACCGGAGCGCCACAAGAAGGGCAACAACGGGAAAGGTGCCAAACGCCTCGATTTCAACCTCCAAGGCGTTGAGCGCTTGTTTCATCCAAATGAAGGTCGCACCCCAAACGAGGGTAACGGCCAACAGGACCAACGCGGCTTTACGCCGCTGGGGTTGGAACGACATGGTCGCTTGCACGGGCCCGCCATTCATGACCTTCGCAACGCCCGAGGGGTCATGAGGGTGGTGGTGATTGAGCCTCACCCATCCATACCCTCAAAGAGCGCCCCCAATCCATGGAAACCATGGGCGAGCCACGAACGGGAGCGGACGTGATTTGGAAGCAACCCATTGAGTCCGGCCCTGCCCCAAAAACCGGCGAATCCTTTGACAGCATCGTGGTCGGAGGAGGGCCCGGCGGTTCGGCCGCTGCGGGCTATCTGGCCATG
The DNA here is from genome assembly GCA_030741355.1 of Candidatus Poseidonia sp. Classification (GTDB taxonomy): domain Archaea; phylum Thermoplasmatota; class Poseidoniia; order Poseidoniales; family Poseidoniaceae; genus Poseidonia. The sequence goes on from JASLVM010000050.1 coordinate 5,303, forward strand.
GAAGGTCAACGCGTGCTCCTCATCGAGAAGGAAACGTGGCCTCGGGACAAAATCTGCGGTGATGCCGTGGGTGGGAAATCACTCAGCCATGTCAAACGCCTCGGTGTCAAAGAGACATTGGAAAGCACGCCCCACTTCCGTGTGACAGGCATTGTCTTCTCTTCACCAAAAGGCCACAGCGTTCGCGTGGCCCTTCCAGAGGAAGACGTTCAGCGATTAGAAGCCGGGTACTCGCTGCCTCGACAGCAATTTGACCACCTCCTCTTTGACCAGGTCCAGAAACTCGTTCGGGACGCCGGCGGAGCGGTGATTCAGGGCGGCGATGTTCGAGACGTTCTGTACGACGACGGTCAAGGCGGTGAAGACCCCGGTAAGGGCACCGGTGAATCACGCCACGCACGCGGCGTTGTGGTGCGCGTGGGAGGACGAAACGGAGAGGAGTTGGAATTCCACGCACCCAACATCGTCGGTGCAGCAGGCTATCGCTGTCCGGTTGCTAAATCCATGCTCGAGGAAACCTACGAAGAACCCATGATGGACCGCGACCATTACTGTGCTGGCTACCGAGAATACTGGCGAGGCGTCAAGGGGTGCGAAAACAACGTTGGGGACATTGAGATTCATTTCGTGGACACCATCATTCCTGGCTATTTCTGGCTCTTCCCGGTGGCGGAAGGCGTGGTGAACGTCGGCATTGGTATGGTCATGTCCTTGCTCGATAAGCAACCCAAGAAACTCAAAGCCCTTCAAGCCGAAGTGATTGCAGAACACCCGCTGTTCAAAGATCGGTTCGCGGAGGCCTCGATGATTGCTGGAACTGGAAAAGGGTGGCAATTACCGTTTGGCTCACCGAGAAAGAAAGCCAGCAAGCAACCACGCCGCTCGGCCAGCAAAGGCATCTACCTCGTCGGCGATGCCGCATCACTGATTGACCCGTTCAGCGGTGAAGGTGTTGGCAATGCGCTGGTGAGCGGTGAGATGGCGGCCGAACATATCCTGCAAGGTAAGACCCCTGAGGACTACCAAGAGGCGTTGTGGAAGGTGTTGGGCCCGGAGCTAACCAACTCGTTCCGCATGCAAAAAATGAGTCGCCGGGCCTGGTTGCTCAACTGGTTTGTTGGAAAGGCGTCCAAAAAACCAGCCATTCAGGAGATGATGACGGAAATGATTGCCAGCAAAGAAGCGCAGGAAAACCTCCACTCCCCATGGTTCATGTTCAAGACCTTGATGTTCTAAGGTGGCAACATGGACGCTTCCCTTTCGGGCATTGACGCTGTTTTTCTCGACCTTGACGGGACCATTTACCTGGGCGGCGAACTCATTGAGGGGGCAGAGGCGTTTCTCCAGCGTTGCAAGGACCAAGAGGTTCAACGCTATTTCCTCTCAAACAATTCCTCCAAATCCGTAGCCCAATACCTCACGAAACTCCACGCTCTTGGGCTTGAAGCAACCGAGGAAGACGTGCTCCTTTCCACGCACGACCTGCTCGCCTGGTTGCAAAAGAACGGCATCACGAAAACATGGTTGGTCGGTACCGAGGGCATGCGGAGCATGCTCGAAGCCATTGGTGTGGAAACACGAAGCCCAAATCCCGAATACGTGGTGCTTGGCTACGACACCGAATTGACCTACGAAAAAATCGCCCAAGCCAGCATCCACATGCATGCTGGCGTCCCGCTGGTTGCCAGTCATCCCGACATGGTATGCCCCAGCCCAGACGGTGGCTTGCCTGATGTCGGGGCTTATCTGGCCATGTTCAAAGCCACCACGGGGGTTGAGCCCGAGCACATTACTGGAAAGCCAAATGCAGGCATGATCCTCCACAAAATTGAGGCGCTCGGCTTGCAACCTGAACGCTGTGCCATGGTGGGAGACCGTCTCTACACGGACATGGCCATGGCGACACGAGCGGGGGTTGTTGGGGTACTCGTCCTATCCGGAGAAGCAACACAAGCCGATGTTGATGCCCTTCCAGAAGGCGCAGAACAACGGCCAACCATCATCGCCAACAGCGTGGATGAACTCTTGCGGTGAACAGCATGAAGCTCTCACAACGATGGAAATGGTGGCGAGAACGACGACGCCATCACCCGCCGGATGAGATCCATCGTGCAGGTGAACTGGCTGAACAGCGGCTGGCGAAAATCAGTCGTGCCGCTGGAAAGAAGAACGGTTGGCACATTTTCGAATCCGTACGCATACCCGATGTTGAACAGGGTGGAAAGCGTGAAATCGACTTGGTCATTGTTGGAGGAAACACGATGCTCGTGGTTGAACAAAAGCACTGGTCGGGCTCGTTTGAAATCAATGCTGATGAAGAATTCATTCAGCACCGAAAGAACGGAACAACCCACAACCACAGCACCGTCAACCAGCGCATTGCGCGAAAATCCCGTATGCTTGTCGCCATGCACAACGAACGAGTTGGCAAAGACGACGAGGTGGATGTCAGGGTTGTGCTGGCCTTCACCAATCGCAATCTGGACTGGCCGTCCAATGTCATGGACCTGGGCAGCATTGTCAAAGACGAGGCGGGCTTCATCGGCCTTTTGGAAGACGAAAACCCCGGAGAACTGAATGGGGCTCTGTTGGAAACATTACAGGGATTTGGGACCTGGGATGAAGTGGAGTTGAACGGGGGTTTGATGTGCAAAGGCGATGTCTTGGATTTGGGATTGGGTGACGCTATCGAAACGTGGCAGGATGGTCGCAGGACGCCGTTATTGGGTTCCATTGACCACCCTCGGGGGCTTCTCACCTTGTTCACGGCCCCGCCAAGTCAACTCAATCTCAACACCGGTGAGCGCCACATGGAAGCAAAACTCCCGTTCGGAAAATCATTGAGAATGCACGTGGTTGGTCGAAAAAGTCCAGAGGATATCCCATGGTCAACCGTCGCCTCGCTCAACCTCTCAACACCGTCCTTGAACGATGAATTGGGTCAAACCCTAGAGAAGCCTTGAAGCACTTCGCAACGGGGCCCACCACCATGGCAGAGATGTGGATTGAAGCCATCGGCCTTGTGGCGGGTGCTTTGGGCATCGTCGCATGGATCCCTCAAATTCGTGATGTCTGGATTCACGAACAACACGAAGGCATCTCGTTGACCACGTTCAGCGTGGTCACGGTGGCTTTGGCCTTGTGGCTGCTCTACGGCGTCTTGGTCGAATCCCTGGCGATGATCGTGGCGAACGTGTTCACCCTCGTGGTCATTCTGGCGGTCCTCATCGGCGTGCGACGCCTGCGTAAGCGCGAGGCTGAAGCCTAAGGCTCAGCAAACCGACTTGGTGGTCGAGATGATCACGGCACCGATCTTGTAGGGGTCGCCGTTGGATGCAGGGCGGCGGTCTTCGAGACGGCCAACCCAGCCATCGGTTGGGACAGAGGCTGGCACACGAATCGATGCGCCACGGTCGGAAACGCCGTAGGAAAATTGGTCGATGGATTGCGTCTCGTGAAGACCGGTCAAACGCTCTTCGTTGTGCGCACCGTAAACGGACATGTGCTTCTCAATGTTCTGACCAAAGGCTTCACAGATGCTGTCAAACAGTTCCTTTCCGCCCGTGTCTCGCATGGCGCCGTTCGAGAAATTAGCGTGCATACCTGAACCGTTCCAGTCGCCCTTGATCGGCTTGGGGTGGTATTCGATGTAGTAGCCGTAGCTCTCGGTCAAACGGTCGAGGAGGTAGCGAGCGACCCAAAGTTCGTCGCCGGCTTGCTTGGCGCCCTTGGCGAAGATTTGGAACTCCCACTGGCCGCAGGCCACTTCTTGGTTGATGCCTTCAAAGTTGATGCCGGCTTCAAGACAGAGGTCGGCGTGTTCTTCAACGAGCGCGCGTCCGTGCGTGTTTCTTCCGCCAACTGAACAGTAGTAGAGTCCTTGTGGCCCTGGGTAGCCGCCAACGGGGAAGCCAAGAGGGAGTTGAGTTTCTACGTCCATGATGAAGTATTCCTGCTCGTAGCCAAACCAGAAGTCGTTGTCATCGTCGTCGATGGTTGCTCGGCCGTTGCTGGGATGAGGGGTTCCATCCGGGTTCATCACTTCGCACATGACCAAGTATCCGTTCACACGCTGCGGGTCAGGGAAGATGTTCACGGGCTTCAACAGGCAGTCGGAGGCGCTGCCATCGGCTTGCTTGGTGGAGGAGCCATCAAACATCCAAATCGGGCATTCTTCAACCGTGCCACCAAAGTCCGACCGGACCATGGTCTTGCTTCGCATGTTTTGTGTGGGTTCATATCCGTCGAGCCAAATGTACTCCAGTTTTGCTTTATCCATCATGGGTATCAACTGCCTCGCTATGAGGACGGTATATGAATCATACGCTTAGTATTCGTGCGTTTTCTAAATTCAATTGCTCAATTATTGTGGTTTTAACAAATCTATTGCGTGTGTCTCACCGGGGCTTTGATGTGCATATGTTGACATTTGCGCGAAGGTTTTCGGATTTTTCGCGCAGATGCACAAATTCAACCGGTTGGTGCGGACCATCGCACGAACACCGCGCCGGCGGTGTTCACTGGTTGTTGGCGGCGTCTTCGCCCTGCGGAGTGATGAGAATCGTTGAACCGTCTCGGTCGATGACAGGAAGGGTCAGCTCACCCGAGTTCACCGTGATGGGGCAGGTGTTACTGCAGGCCGGAGGAAGGTAGTCTTCACCTGATTGGGTCAAGACGATCTCGAGTGCGTGCCCTGCTGGAAGAATGACATCCATCCCTTGGAATTCCATCAGCATCGTGATGGGAGCAAAAGGCACGACGGTTTGAGCGTCATAGCCGCCTGCGTGATACCTGACGTCCATGGTGGCGTGACCGAATCGAAGCCCCGTTTCGGCGTCTCGAAGTTCAGCGAAAATTTGGCCGCCGTCAAACGAAGGTGTGACATCGAGATGGAGGGTTGGAAGGCCACTGATGAGGGTGTCGTGATCCATGGACATGGCTTCACAGGCCACGACGACGGTTGAGGACGAGCCGACAGAACCGCTTGCTGAGCAGGTGGCGGGTTGCCATTCTGCGTCGAGTGGGGGCCACGTCTCTTCAATGCGCCACTCGCCGTCGTTTCGCTGGATTTGGGCGTGAAGGTCGGGTCGCTCACCGATGCCTTTGAGGTAGTATTCCATCCACTCGAACAGGTCTTGTCCCCAATCCCAACGGGTCATGTTGTGAATGGCTTCACCACCATATCCCGATTCCTGATTGTTGTGTTTGGTCCACTGGTCCGGATAGTTGTGTTCCCACTGGCCCAACATCCCGCCCACTTCGTAACCCGCATCGATGTAGGCTTGATACCAATGCGTCCCGGGTGGGCCGCCGAAGACCTGGTGGGGGTCAACGTTCCAATCCTGCATGCCCTGCACCCAGTAGATGCTGCCGTTGTATTTACCCAAGGCCTTGTCGATGTGGCTGCGTTCATCGTAGTAGTTGTCCATGTACGGGTCAAGTTCACCCAAACCGTATCGGGTTGGGCCGGCGAGGAAACCTTCGAGCACATCGGCGCACATGTTGTCGAGGTCGTCGCTGTCATAATCGAGAATGGAGCCTCCGTAATTCGAGTGCATGACTTGACTGCGGGCCTCGGCGCTCCCGTTTTTGTACAGCAGAGGGCCCAAGGCGGTCGTACCGGAAATGGGTACGATGGTCTTCAGGTACTCGCTGCCTTGAGCGGCGGCTTCCCATGCGGTCGCGCCCTCGTAGGATTTTCCATAAATCGCCACGTGGCCGTTGCTCCAGTTTTGAGTTCCAAGCCACTCCACCGCTTCGTGGATGCCTTGGCCTTCCCCATCACCACGGTAATCGAAACACCCCGTGCTTTCCTCGGTCGCAAACACGGCGACTTGAGCCAGAGCGTAACCGTGAGGAATGAAATTATCGTAAATGAACTCCCCCCGGCCACCGCCAACCACATTGGTTGGACTGGATTGGCTGCCTGGCGAACCGTAGTCGAAATACGGGCTAACGATTGCGATGACGGGGACCTTTTCGCCGATTTCGGTGTTGGATGGAAGCCAGTAGGAAAGGTGGACTTCGGCGGTGTTGGGGCCTCCTTCCCAAGTGCCTGTGGTGTCAACTTCGATGAAGGCTTCCTGCACGGGGAGGGGTTCGTGAGGGCCGTCTTGGAGAACACGAGCATAGGAGCCGGTCCAATTCCAATCCATTGTGTGGCGGTCCCAAATGGAAGGATACATGCTCTCCACCTCGCTTTCGGAGGAGGGTTCTGTTTGACCAAAACACCCAGAAAGGGGCATCAATAACAACAGCAGGGTCAGAAGAACCGCCTGTCGCATGGTCCTCGGACGGACGGGTGCATCATGAACATGATGTTCGTTTCTTGAACTGCTCAGCGCCACAACCATTGAGGAGGGGGGGCGCACAGCCATCCTCATGGAGCCGAGTGATGCGTGGGGTGCGCGCTGGGAAATGTCAGCGTCTCCGTTGGCCAAGCGTTACATGGAAGTGGCCTCGTCCAAACAATCCCTGGTGTGCCTCGCCGCAGACCGGAACACCATGGCGGGCCTGTTCAGCCTCATCGATGAAGTGGGTGAACACGTGGCCGCCCTCAAAACCCACGTTGACCTGGTGGATGATTGGACGGCAGAAGCGTGGGCTGAGTTCTGTCAGGCCGCCCATCAAGCCAACCTTCTCATCTTCGAAGACCGTAAATTTGCAGACATTGGAAAAATCAGCCGGGCCCAAATGGCCGGGATCTATGACATTCGTTCGTGGTCAGACTTGGTCACGGCTCATCTGATCAGCGGACCCGACGTGGTGGATGGTTTGCAGGCCGGCTGGTCTGACGTTGGTCGTTCCGGTGGGGTTCTTCTTTTGGCTCAAATGTCCAGCCGTGGCAACCTGCTTCACCCCGGCTACACAAGTGAAGTGGTGGAGAAAGGTGCTGCGCATCCTGGGGTGTTTGGGTTCATCGGAAACGGTTCGAGACCGGCGGAATTGCAAGCGCTCCGCGCTGCTGTTGGTGAAGAAAAGATGATCTGGACGCCCGGCGTCAATCTTGCTGTTGGGGATGGAGAAATGGGGCAACGCTACGGCGACCCCACCGAGGCGGTCATGGCCGGTTCAGACTGCATCATCGTCGGTTCGGGCATCCACAAAGCCGACAACCCAAAACAAGCCGCCATCGCCTACGCAGAGGCATCCTGGTCCGGTTTGCTGAAAAGAAAGGTGTGAGGGTTTGTGCTGTTGGAAATGGCCTTGGCTTCGCTGAGTCTGTTGTTTCCCGCTTGGTTGATTTGGCGAGCGTTTTCGACCTCGAGACAACTGGAATCTCGTTTGGCGCAAGGCGATGCGACACTGCTCGATGATGACCGATTCAAAATCGACCGCGTCACCCTCGGCCCTCCGGGTACCGAACTCATCGAGGACGTGCAATTCGTTGCCGTTCAGACCCATCCGCAGTCCATCATAGGAGAGGATGTTCGTGGATGACCATGTCGAAATTGAGCGGCGGTTCTTGGTGGACGGTCGGGAGGAAAAACCGTGGAGAGAGGGGTCCGAGGTTCTCCTCATTGAACAGCACTACAATGTGGGTGAGCACCTCGAAATGCGGGCGGATTCATTGTGGTTCGATGACAAGAAATTCGCTGTACTCACGCAGAGTGAAATTGAGTTTCTTGCAAAAAACATCGCATGGACCACTCGACTTCGAAAAAGGAACGAAGCCTACGTGTTAACGTACAAGTCTCGTATTTCGAACGATACCGCGATTGAATTGGAATGGGCCGTAGAGGAAGAACATGCCCTTGCTCTTTTGGCATCTGGCCCCTTTCCTTTGATTGAAAAAACCCGCTATGTCTTGACCGGTAGCGACGGCATGGTGTGGGAAGTCGACGAGTTTGAAGGCGGATTGGCCGGGCTTATCCTCGCTGAAGTTGAACTCCCATCGAGTCAAACAGAAGTGGTTTTGCCTCCTTGGGCGGGACAAGAAATCACCGGTTTGGCTTCGTGGTCAAATCACGCCCTTGCCGAGACCTTAGCTCTCTGAACTGGTTGAGGCGATGACGGCGTCGATCACACGTTGGACTTCGTCATCGGTCATTTGGTGAAACACAGGAATGGCCACCAAACGGTGGGCGATATCATCGGTCACAGGAAAGGATGTTTCATGTTGCGGGTGGCGAGCATAGACCTGTTGTCGATGGCACGGTGTAGCGTAGTACACACGTGAGTCCACGCCGGCTTTTTCCAACACGTCCCGGAACGGCTGCGGCTCTTCAACCAACAGGCAGTATTGGTGCCACGCGTGTTGAGTTCCTTCTCGCACAGCGGGGACAGTCAAGCCCGGGAGAGAGGCGAAGGCTTCGTGATAACGTTGGGCAATCGCCCGCCGGCGTCTCAGCCAGCCTTCCAAGCGTTGAAGTTGAACGCGGCCGATGGAAGCCGTGACTTCTGACATCCGCAAATTGGAGCCGAGTTCGTGGGATTCCAGCCGAGCATCTCGGCCGTGGTTGACCAGCGCATCCATCCTCGCTGCGAGATCTTCTCGCCGAGTCATCATCATCCCGCCCTCACCCCCAACAGCCAAGTTCTTTGAGGGGAAAAACGAGAAACAGGCAACATCGCCAACGCCGCCGGCTTTGACGCCCG
>JASLVM010000051.1 GCA_030741355.1 Candidatus Poseidonia sp.
TTCCGTTACACATTTACGGAAAATCAAACCTTCTACTACATTTGTGAGCCACACGCATCCGTGATGAAAGGAGCCGTCATCGTGGGAACAAATGATGAGGGCGTCGGTGATTCAAGTTCGGTTCCGGGGTTATCCACTTTTTGGATAATCATTTGCCTTGCCGTAGCCGCCTTTGCAGTACGATATCGTGACTCAGTGGGTTTGGACTGCCGAAGCACCTGCAGGGTTCGTTGATGCAACCCCATCGTTCAGTTCACGGGTGAGGAGCATTCCAATCAAGGCACCAAGGGGCGCCACCATCATCGACAGAATGAGCACGGGGGTCGAGATGTACATTGGTTTCTCTGCCGCCACCATGCGTTCCCACGTCCAGCGCCCCACGAACAAATCAAAGGCCAGTAAGTGTAACCATCCGATGAGGATCACTTCCCTGTCGTCAAACATCTCCACGACGATATCTGGCGTCGGCATTTGGGTGCCAAGGAGAATGAAGATGTCAACGACGTTGGGCAGGACGGCTAAGGCGTAAGCAACGGCCAAGGGCCCAAGATACACCCATTCGTTCCGCATCAGAGCGGCGGTTCGCTCGCTGGTTGGGGCGAACCACATCATCACCCAAAAGGGCAGAATGTACAGGCTGGAAAACCAAAACAGGAGATCAACGAAGGCGACCATGTCACAACCCACCTGTCTCCATGATGTTCAAGGCTTCCTCCAAAACGGTGGTGTTGGCCCAGTATGTCTTGGAGGTCCACACCAGCCGGCCTTCGCTATCAAGCACCTGCAGGGTGGGGGTGACGGGGTTTTGGAAGGCACGGTAGAGGTTGACGTCCGTCATGCGACCGGTTTCCACATCGATCACATTGGTGGATTCGGAGGGCAGCAAGAGCGGCCAAGGCGTGTAGGTGGAGGTGTTGTTGGTGGTGTAGCGTTCCCGCACATCGTTGGTGGATTCAAAGGCCGGATAGCGGTGGACGGAGACGATGTTCGTGGTGTTGGAGATGTTACCTGCTTCAAGTTCTTGCTGCAGCATGGCGGTCCAATCATGACATCCGCTGCATCCGGCGGCGACCCAAAGCATCAGGACAGGGCCGTCAAAGGCGGTTCGAAGGTCATGCTGGGCCCCGTTGTCCACCGCTCGGTCAAAGGTCGGAGCCGTAAAGGACAGGCGTTGGGGAACAGGAGAAAGCACCGCCTCTTCCTCGTCGAGGGCCTCTTCCACGGGTGCGGCAGTGCACCCGGCCGTCAACAAGAGGAGCACCAAAACAGACATGAGCTTCGCAGCATGTTGCATGGCAATCACTTGGCGGGTCCGTATTTCAACGCGTGTTCTCACCAAGCGAAGTTGAACACCCAATAGATGGCGTCCCACCAGGTGCATTGAATCGAGAGCATAACAGAGCCAAGCAGTGCGATGTTACTTCCGGAAAGGCGTTCCCGAGAAGGCCAAACCAGCACGCCAAAACCAACGGACGCCAGGCCCGCCGTCCAAAGCACGGCCACGATCGCCACCGCACCGAGTGTGCTGGGCCCTTCGATGTAGATGCGTGTTAAATCAATCCAAATCAGCGAGGTAAGAAGGAAAGCAGCGTACAAGATGAACAGTCGCTGAAGGCCGTTTCCATCGTCTTCCTTCCACGGCCAGTGCAACGAAGCCACTTCTTCTTCGGACCAGGCGAAAAAGAACCGATGGAACATCATGAGGTAGCCTGCTGCTGCCACGAACATCCACGGGACGATGAAGGACTGCATGCCTTCGGAAACATTGCCCCAGTACACCGTAGGGTCGTCAAAAGCCCCAACACCACGCCAGTAGGAGAGCAAGATGAGCGGCCCAACGATGTTGGTAAACCAGAACACGGTTCGTCGATTCATTCGCTCTCACCTTGTGCGGCAGCGGCGGTCCGCTTGAGGAAGGGCGTGTACAAGGCCGGCAAGATCAGCAGACTCGTGAGCAACGCCAACGTGATGGCGACCACGAAGGCTTGGCCAAACAAGCGGAGTGGCAACAGGGCGGAGAGGTTCAGTACAGCGAAACCGCCGGCGGTCGTGAGGGCCGCTCCGGCCATGGCACGGCCCGTTGTTGCGGTGGACTTGGCGACCCATTCCACCGGAGGGGCCATCGGTTTGTGTGCGGCCTCTTCCTCGAGGCGCGTCGTGAAGTGAACAGCGTAATCCACGCCCAAACCCAGCGATAGGGCACCGATGGTCACCGTTTGTGAGTTGATGTTGTAGCCCGTGTAGCCCATGATGCCGTAGACCCAAACGACGACCATCATGAGTGGAATCCATGAGACCACACCCCGCTGCAGGCCTTCTTTGAGGTCGTTTTCGTTGCGCACGGTGTGAATGCCCACGAGCATGAAGAGAATGACCACGGCCACGATTCCGGTTGATTGGACCGAGGCGGACGCCACGTCAGCCGTTGTTTGAGCGTTGATGAGGGCCCGGCCACTCAAGCGCAGTTCGAACCCATCCCCTGCCTCCTCGGAGAGTTTGTCCAGTGAAGCCTCAATGCTTTCAGCGAGTTCCACCGTGGCGCCCCAATCAAGCGTGTCTGCTTGGAAGGAGAGCACCGTTTGTTCTCCGTCACGGGCGAGTAAACCCTTGGTGGCTTCAATGCCGGTTTCGTTCTCCAAGGACCACGTCAGAAGGGCATCATAACCGGCTTGTTCCCCGGCTTCTGCTGCTGTCATGAAGCCGTCGAGAACAGCATCTTGGAGGCGGGCTTGCTCGTAAACATCCCAGATGCCGTTGGGCACGCCGCTCACATCGTCTCGTGCACTCATCGTGGTGGATGCAGCCGTCCATGCTGCCCTGCCCGCCTCGCTGATGACGTCGCCGTCAATGACCACGTAGAGGGGTGAACGGCTGGTGCCAAATTCGTCGCTGATCAACAAGAAATCCTGGACCACAGGAACGGAATCGTCCAGCTGGTCGCGTTGTTCAAAGGCGACTTCCAGTTGCTGGAAACCGGCCACCATCGGAGCAAGCAGAATCAAAGCGATGACAGCGACCATCTTGGGTCGTTGAGACAATCGAGCGATGTTGTGAGCCATCGGTCCTACCTTCACTTTGCTCGCCTTCTCAAGAGGGAGTTTCTTGGTGGGCAGAATGAGCATCAGGGCAGGAAGCGCCGAGATGCTGAGCAGATAGATGAGGAAGAGCCCGATGGCAATGACGGTACCAAACACCTGCAGGAAGGCAAGAGAGGAGAGTCTGAACGAAAGGAAACCAACGATGTCTGTGGTGATGGCGATCATCAAAGCGATGGACGTGAGCACGGTTCCTTGACGAATGGCGCGCTGTCGAGATTGTTTGTCGAAATCCCTGAGCGTCAAGCGGCCTTGAGGGTCTCGTGTTTCTTCGTCTTTGAGCTCTTCGCGAATGCGGAGGACCACGTGCAAACCGTAGTCTACGCCAATGGCCAATAACAGCACAGGGATGGAATTCATCGCAGCGTTGAACGTCATGTCAACGCCTGCAAATTGCAACCAACCGGACAATCCGTAGGTGCCTGCGATGGCGATGACGGTGAGCATCAAGACGTAGACGGTTTCCCGAACGCTTCGGAAATTGAACCAAAGGATGATGCCCAACAAAAGCATGGCTGCACTGGTTAGCATACCGATTTCTTTGCCGATGGTGGCGGTGGAATTTTCAGAAAATTGTGCAAAGGAGAAGGTTCTCACATCGCTGTCGTTGGTAGCAGTGACGACCTCCGCCTCCATGGCTTCTGCCCAGGCCGTGAGGTCGGCCTGAACATCACCCAGTACCTCGTACCCGTAGTCAAGGGGTTCGCTCGAAACCACCAGCGTGACCATCACTGGGCCGTCGGAGGTCCACGGGTCAGCGGCGTCCTCGCTGGGGAGACAAGAGAGAATAGCGGCTCTGAAATCAACATTCTGGAGGCCGACTAGAGGGCCAAGTTGTCCTTGGAGCGGTCCGGTCACGGCAAGGATCTCTCCGATTTGTGCAGGCGTTCGGTTGACCGTCATGCTCGAGAGGTGGCCCATCAACTGTCCGAGGTCTCCACTGAGGTTGGCTCCCTCATCCATGCGGGCCAACCATGCTGCTGGTTCACTGGGGTCCCAGTTGAGAAGACGCTCAGACGTGACCGTTTCTGCCGCAGGCACCTGTGTTGCCGCTTGGGAGAGATTGGCCAGGGCGCTGCTCAAATTGGCGTCATCGGCGGTGAGAACTTCAACGGCGGCGACGTGAACATCGGTAAGCCACAAGGATGCAGTGGCTTGGTCCTGCAGGGCCATCCACTGCATGGCCTGACCTGCAGGGCCGTTGTTGGCCTGGGTTCCGAACAGGGGGTAGTGGTAGGGTTCGAGATTGCTGTCGTTGAGCATCGTGGCTTCGATGATGGCGAGTTGGCGCCAGGTTTCGGCAAGCAACAAATCGTCGGCTTCAATCTCATCCAAAACACGGATGAAGTCGATGTTTGCACGGTATTCACTTTCAACTTCATTGAGCAGGTCAACGCTTGGGTCGTCTGGGAAAAAACCGTCTTCACTGTTGTCGAACTGAAGATGCATTCCACCTGATGCGAGGAACATCATCGCCAGAAAGATGACGCCAAAGGCTTTCTTCGGACTGTCAACGCTCCAGTCGGTGAGCATCATGAAAGGATTTCGCATGATTTTTGCACATTCTCTTCCCTTATAACCGTCCGTTTTTGATAGCATGATTCGCATCGTTTTTCGGATGACATCGGCTTGATATACCCTCAGCAGCATCAGCACTCATGGACTCAAAAACCCTGTATTTTGGCTATGGTTCAAACCTCAACCGTTCTGACTGGGAGCGATGGTGCGCCGACAAAGGATACGACGCCTCCTTGCTAACGCCCGTCGAAGCGGCATGGTTGCCCGACTTCTCGTTGCGATTTCACTATCGGTCAAGCGGAAGAAAGGGGGGCGCAGCAGACGTCGTTCCAGACCGTAGGGGTACAGCCGTGCCGGGAATGTTGTTCTCTCTGAGTGAAGAGGCGTGGGATCAATTGGACAAGAAAGAAGGCCATCCCCGGTATTACACGCGGTGCCCTGTTCGCGTCATCACCACGAGCGGCGCCCTTGTTGAGGCGACCACGTACGTCGTGGTATCTGAGAAGAAAGAGCCTCAGCTTGTTCCGCCAGCAGACGAGTATCATGCCGTTGTCCTCGATGGCCTTATCAATAAAAAATTACCAATTGAACATTTGAAAAAAGCAATTGAAAGTTTTGATGCAAATTCAACCCTTGAACATGTCTTTGTTTACGGGACGCTCATGCAAGGAGAACAGCGGTGGCCCCAGTTGCGCTCATGGTCATCACACGTGCAACAAGGGTCCATTTCGGGGGGTCTCTACCACCTTGGCGCCTACCCTGGATTGCGCTTGGACGAGCAAGGGACGGTCCACGGCGAACTCCATCGATGTGAAGACATCACCAACGCCTTGGCGGTGTTTGACCAAATTGAAGGCTGCGATGAAGCGAACCCCCTCAGCGGGCTCTACCTTCGCGTACCGGTTCAGGTCAATGTGGAGGGCGCAACGGTTTGGGCGTGGACGTACGTGATCAATCGGCTTCCGACGGATGCACAACGGTTGGAGCGCGGCCGTTGGGTCCGATGACGCTCAGACAAGTTCGAGAAGAACAGCGCCTTGGACGACCTGGTCGCCAGCTGCGAAGTGTATGGAGGACACCGTGCCATCGGCCGAGGCGATGATTCGATGTTCCATTTTCATCGCTTCAAGCACCATCAACGGTGTACCGGCCTCAACCTCGTCGCCCTCGCTGACAAGAACTTCAAGCACTTTTCCAGGCATCGGTGCCACCAGGCCACCTTCGTCTTCGGCGTTCGATGACCCCGGTTCAATACGTTCCCATCGGTAAGTTCGTCCAGCAAGGTGAATCCACCAAACATCGCCAACCTTTGCAACATGGGCCAAGTGCTGGCGTCCATCACGCAATCGAACGTGCAATCGCCCTCTGCTGTGGGGCGTGAGCTCGTGTCCTTCCAGCACGAAGGCCTCACCTTGTCGGGCCAGGGTAACTTCCAGAGGCCCCTCTTTGGACGCAAAGGTATGCTGCATCAAGGAAACCTCCTCTGAATCGTGGTGAATGGACTGGGCGGGCCACTTCCATCGTCCGACGTGGCGGTGCTGGTTCGGCGATGGAGTCCGAGTGTTTCTGCACTGGCGGCGGCCAAGAGCGATGCCTCTTCCAGCATCGGTACCGCTGGAGGGCTCCATCCGTTGGGCCACAGGTCATCGATGGTGGTCGTGGTGGTGGAGCCGTCAATGACAGGGGTTGCATCGCAAAGGTCTCGAAGGAATTCGATGTTGGTCGTCGTGCCCAACACCACAAATTCATCCAGCGCGCGGCGCATCTTCTGGAGGGCTTCTGGCCGAGACGGGGCCCAAACGATGAGTTTGGCCAGCATGGGGTCGTAATTTGGCGTGACCTCATCACCCTCTCGAACGCCCGTATCCAAGCGGATGCCGGGCCCTTCGGGCGGGCGGAACATGGAAAGAGGGCCGATGGAGGGGAGGAAACCGTTGGCTGCATCTTCCGCATAGAGCCGGACTTCAATGGCGTGGCCACGAATCATCAGCGGCCCGCACGACATGGGTTCGCCTCCTGCGATACGGAGTTGTTCTCGCACGATGTCAACCCCGGTGACCAGTTCGGTCACGGGGTGTTCAACCTGTATTCGGGTGTTCATCTCAAGGAAGAAAAATTCACCGGAGGGTGCCAGCAGAAATTCAACGGTGCCTGCGCCGACGTAGTCCACCGCTTCAGCCGCAGCGACGGCGGCTTGCCCCATCGCTTCACGAATTTCGGGGCTCATGGTGGGGCCGGGGGCTTCTTCGAACACTTTCTGATGCCGTCGCTGAACGCTGCATTCACGTTCGCCAAGGTGAATCGTGCGGCCGTGGGCGTCAGCCAACACTTGGATTTCGATGTGTTTTGAGCCCGAAAGGAGACGCTCAATGTAGACGCGACCGTCTCCAAAAGCCGCAACGGCTTCTCGACGTGCACCGGTGGCGGCTTGGTCGAAATCTGCGGGGTCGTGAACGGCCCGCATGCCTTTCCCGCCGCCTCCACTGGACGCCTTGAGCAACAGCGGGTAGCCCACCCGAGTGGACGCTTGTCGCAGGGCTTCAAGCGCAGCCACCTCATCTTCTTCTTCGACTTCCTCGCCTGGAATCACGGGAACGCCGGCAGCGCGCATGGTTTGTCGAGCGGTCATTTTGTCACCCATCTTTTCGATGGCTTCGGCTGAAGGGCCGATCCAAGTCAACCCTGCTTCCTTCACCGCTCGAGCGAAATCAGCACGTTCGGAGAGAAAGCCAAATCCAGGATGGATGGCCGTGGCTTTGGTGGTTGAAGCGGCTTGGATGATCTGTGCTTGGTTCAGGTAGGTTTCTCCAATGGTTTCGCCCTCGAGCACCACGACTTCATCCGCCATTTCCGTGAACAAGGTTCCAACGTCATTGGGGGCGCAGACGGCTACGGTTGGGTGGCCGGCCTCTTTACAAGCCCGGAGAACTCGACAAGCGATTTCTCCACGGTTTGCGACGAGGACTTTGATGCCAATCCCTCCTATTCGTCCTTGGGTTTCCAGTTTGCTGGGCGCTTTTCGAGGAAGGAAGACAACCCCTCCTGCCCTTCCTTTGACCCACGCATCCGGCTGGTGAAATCCAACGTCCATTCTCGAAGGGCTTGGTCGGATTCCGTCCAGCGGTCAAATCCGAGCGTGAGTTCCTTGGACAGGGTGACGGCTGAAGGGCCGGTGGTCATGATCTCAGCGACCATGTCATCTATTGCAGCGTCCCGTTCCTCGTCCCCGTCAACCAGCGCTTCGATGAAGCCGATACGTAGCGCTTCCTCGCCCTTGATTCGGCTGGCTTGCATTGAGAGACGACGGAAGGTGGCAGAGCCAAGACGTCGGTAGACGTAAGGGCCGATCACGGCCGGAAGGATGCCGAGTTTGCCTTCGGACAATGCGATTCGGATGTTGGAAGTGGCGACCACGTAATCGCAACAGGCGATCAGTCCAGCTCCGCCGCCGAGCGCAACGCCTTGAACGGCACCAATGGTGAAACACGGGTGGGCCCACAAGCCGTTGAACAAGCGGTCAAGCCGTTCCGAATCCGCTCGGTTCTCCTCGGGCGTGTTGGCGCCAGCGTCCCGCATCATGTTGATGTCAGCTCCTGCGCAGAAGTGCTTCCCTTCACCCGAGAGCACCAGCGTTCGCAGGTACGGCCGACCCTCTTCGTCGTGCAGGGCATCGAGGCGACCCGCACTTCGCTCAGCGGTCCATTCAAGGAGCAAAATGAGTTCCTGGATCATCTCCACGTTCATGGCGTTGAACTTGTCTGGGCGGGTCAAGGTGAGGTTGGCTCGTTCACCGTCAATGGTCAAGGAAACCATGGAGGTGGCGGGGGGTGCGTCCATTGCGTACATGTCGAATTCTCCAATTGCAAAATCAAATTTTCAATATAAAAATCACATTCTAAAGATGCCGTATCGGTCATCTGGAAGCGGCGCATTACGAGCGGTGGCCAAACAAAGGCCGAGAACATCACGAGTGTCCCTTGGGTCAATGATGCCGTCGTCCCAAAGACGGGCGGTGGAATAGTATGGACTTCCCTCAGTCTCGTATTTCTCAAGGATCGGTCGACGGAAGGCTTCGAGTTCCTCGCCCTCCATGGCCGGCGCTCCTTCACGTGCTCGTTGGTCTTGCTTGACCGTCGTCAGCACATCTGCGGCTTGTGGTCCCCCCATGACGGAGATGCGGCTGTTGGGCCACATGAACAGGAACCTCGGGTCGTAGGCACGACCGCACATGCCGTAATTTCCAGCCCCGTGTGAGCCACCGACGATGACCGTGAACTTTGGAACGTTCACACAGGACACGGCGGTGACCAACTTGGCTCCATCTTTGGCGATGCCGCCGGCTTCGTAGGCTTTGCCGACCATGAATCCAGTGATGTTTTGGAGGAAGACGAGCGGAATGCCGCGCTGCCCACAGAGTTCAACAAAATGGGCGCCCTTCTGGCTTGATTCCGAGAACAAGATTCCGTTGTTGGCGACGATGCCAACTTTGTGGCCGTGGATGTTGGCAAAACCACACACGAGGGTCGTACCGTAGCGAGACTTGAATTCGTGGAATCGAGAACCGTCGACGATACGAGCGATCAATTCCCGGACATCAATCGGGGTTCGGTTATCGGCGGGGATCAACCCCATGAGGTCCTCCACATCGTGCGCTGGTGCTTCCGGCTCTTGCATGGCAGCCGGCGCTTTATCGACCGGCCCCAGGTTTTCAATCACGTTGCGAACCATCCGCAAGGCTTCGTTTTCATCTTCGGCAAAATGGTCGGCAACACCCGATTGGGCGGTATGGACATCAGCGCCCCCCAATTCCTCGGCGGTCACCTCTTCACCGGTGGCCGCCTTCACGAGGGGTGGGCCCGCCAGGAAAATGGTACCGTTGCCCTTGACGATGATGGATTCGTCCGACATGGCGGGCACGTAGGCTCCACCCGCCGTACACGAACCAAGAACGGCAGCCACCTGTGGAATGCCGTCGCCTGACATGCGAGCTTGATTCCTGAAGATTCGTCCAAAGTGGCCAATGTCGGGAAACACTTCGTCTTGCATGGGCAGGAACGCCCCACCGGAATCAACCAGATAGATGCAAGGGAGATGGTTTTCGTGAGCCACGGTTTGAGCACGAATGTGCTTTTTCACCGTCATTGGGTAGTAGGAGCCTCCCTTCACCGTGGCGTCGTTGGCGACGAAAAGACATTCTCGACCGTGCACCATGCCGATGCCTGTGACAATACCGGCGGAGTGTGCTCGTCCATCGTAGAGTTCGTACGCCGCCAGCGGAGAGAGTTCGAGAAAGGCTGTCCCCGGGTCAACGATGCGTTCAATACGCTCTCTGGCGAGGTGTTTTCCTCGAGAGCGATGACGCTCGACGTATTTTCCACCGCCGCCCTCCGATGCGGTTTCAAGGCGGGCACGCAGTTCATCCACGAGCGCAATGTTGTGGGCCTTCCGTGCTGCAAAGTCAGGGTCAGCACGATTGACTCTGGTCGGCAACCTGTCCATGTTGAGCCCTCATCTCGGCGTAGCGAAGCCTGCATTTAATTGCATGGAAGCAGATGGGTGGCGGCTCAAACCCCAAGCATCAATCGTCCAATGTCTCTCAACCCCGGGGCAAGGCCGACGATGAGCACAGCAAGAACGATGAGAAGACGGAAATGCTGTTGACGGTGTTCAACCCTCATTTGGACAAAGAGCCACACGATGAGACCAACCAAGACCGCTTTGACCAACGCAAACAGCCAAGCGCCCTCGCCCCAATCAAGGCCGAGGCTTTCGTTAAGACGTCCACCAAACTGAATCACTGCATCGCTAACGGGGTGTTTTTCCCCATAGCCAAACATGTCGATACCCACCATGGTGGCAAAACCATCGCACAATTGTCCAAACACCATGCCCAGCACCATCGGGTGGGCCAGAAGGGCTTTGTTGGAGAGAAATTCCACCGGATGTTTGGCCCACGCATCGGCTTCGTCTTCCCATTGTTTGATTCCAACATGGGCTGGAAGGACGCCGGCGGTATAACCGGTCAATCGCAGTTGTTGGGCATCCTCTTTGCCCATTCGGTACAACACAACACAAACGATGGCGGGCAGTCCAAGGACGATAAGTGCAGGCCAGAAGGTGATGTCGCCTGATGCCTTGCCGCTTTCTTGGGCCCAAGGCGTGGCCATGAACTGCACCCAGTGGGCAACGCCCAAGACGACGGCGCTCGAAGCAAAGGCAAGCATGCCACGGGTGATGGCTGGCCACTCCCGTGTCGCCACCAACGCACCCCACAGGACGGCGACGGCGACGGCGAGACCTCCCGTGGCCAAGGTGAACGAAACGCTGGGATGGCTGGCGTAGGCTGGCTGATAGAGCAAATACCAGTGCCCGAGAAGAACGACGAAGAGCAAACCGCCCAGAAGCGTGGCTTGCGCCTCCTGTGCGCCGTCGTCAAGGCGACCGTCAAATCGTCGCCCAACACGGTGGCTCAGGATGGCGACGCCGATCAACCAAGCCGCCAGATGGAGGTGGATGATGGGGGAGATGAACAAAACATCTCGAGAGGACGAGAAGAAGTCAGCGTCCTCGAGAACTCGCAAAACCGGTGCCAAACAGACCCATGCGATGAGGGCCAGCGTCATGCGTTCGTCGGTGGGGAGTTTCCATTTGCGGAACAGCGCTTGAAACAAGACGACACAGGCGAGCATGCTCAAGGTGTAAATCGCCGTGTTCTGCGGTGTGTATCCCGCATCGCCCGCCACACCGGCATCCTTGACCACCGGGTCCCAAATGATCGGTTTGAGCGTCTCGGTCCAGACGGTGTCAAAAGCCAAAACAAGACCGGCGGCCACAGCAAAGGTCAATCCAATGGCGGCCCAAATCAGCGTCTTCTCGAACGGAGAATACTGGTCGTCCGGCAAGGGCACGGGGTAATCGGAAGTTACGCTTGGCTCGCTCATGGTCATCAATGCTCGGCATGGCGAGCCAACAGATGGTCGCCTATTCGTTTTCCGTTGCTCACTCTTCTTCTTGAGAGAGTCGAGCGATGAGGTCGGCTTTCTTGCCCCCAACAGGGAGTCCAGCAGCCTTCAATCGCTCCTTGAGTTCGGCAACAGAGAGTTTGGACAGGTCCTCGCCCTCGTCAGCAACGGCGTCTTCGTCGTCATCATCAAGGCCAAATCCACGTGGTTCGTGGACTTCGATGAAGGAGACCTTTCCGCACTCAACAGCGTCTCGAATGATGGTGACCAATCGGAACTTCATCATGGCAGCGTTGGTGTCAAAGAGCATGGTTTGGGGAATGGTGATGTTGAGGTCGTCGCCGTCGAACGCCACGCTGAAATCGCTGTGTCCGGTGTTGGATTCCAACAAGGCCATGACTTGCTCTTCCTTGCCTTCAACGACCTTGACGACCTTGAAGGAATACTTCAGTGTCTTACCGGCCATGGGGTGGTTGTAGTCGATGCGGGCACGGCCTGCAGCGAGGTTGGTGAGGTAGCCTTGGCGGTTTCCGATGTTCACCGGAGCACCGATGTAGAGTGAGTTGGGGTCTTTGACCGCTCGAATGAGCTTGTCAATGCTGATGGTTTCCATTTGCTGTGGGTCCTTTTCACCGTAAGCATCGGCCGGGGCGATGACGATTTCTGTTTCCTTGTTGGCTTTCGCATCGGCCAACGCTGCTTCGAATCCAGGAATGAGATTGCCGCCACCGACAACACAGACCATGGGGGTGTACGAGCGGCCTTCTTGGTGGGCCTCATGCTCCTTCGCCACATCTTCACGAGTGGTTTCGATGAGGTCGCCGCTTTCGCCGTTGTAGAGCTCGTAATCAACGTGAACAATTGTTCCTTCTTCCATGGTATTACCTCCAAGTGGATGCTTCGGCGACCAGCCCCCCCTTCATAATTGCATTGGAAGTGTTCATTCTTCCTCGGCAAGAGATTTGGCCTTCTGTTCGTTGGACAGGGCCCCTTTTTTGGCTCCTGCAAAGACGACCAAGGCCATCCCAGCCATCATCATCGCCCAACCGAGCCAAACCAGATGAGAGTGTGGAAGGTCGTACACGGTGACCCTGACAAGTTCAATGGTCTCCAAATCCCCTCCGTTTGAAGAACTCATCAGGGCACCGGCCTGGCTGCCGTCAAAGATGAACACGATATCACCGGTGAGCCGTGTGAGCGTGGCCACCTCCGACCGCGGCATACCTTGGCTGTCAAAGCGTAAGGTGCCGGGTGTCACGGTTCCAATGAGGTCCCCAACTTCAGACCCTTCCATCGTGTATACGTCGATTCGAACGCCGATGAAGCCATCACCCACCTCCAAATCATCGCTTTCAAGAACCAACTCTGTGAACTCGAAACCCATTCCTTCATGCACGATCACTTCATTCTTGACCAGAGAGAGTCGATGGCTGGCATCACCTCGGTCGACCAAAACGGTGGTTGAGAGGTGCCCCAGCAACAGCAACAGCAGGCCCAAATGAACCACGTGAGCGCCAAGCGGGATGCGCAGGAACATCTGTTTCTTCATGGACTTCGTCCACTGACGCGAGACCTCTCGGGCCACCGGAGCGGTAGCCAAGGTGAGCATGGGCAGAGAGATCCAGACGATGTGGCCTCGCGTCATGCGGTCTGAGACCATGGTTGAGGCGTCGCCGCCAAACACAGACGGGGCACCAAGGAAACCGACGATGGACACGAACGCAGCCCCGCTCAACAACCAAAGCGTCTGTCTTGGGTCGTCCTTGCGCCTCGTGTAGACAAAGAGCGATGCGGCGACAGCGGCGAGGAACGGCGCCCCGTAGAGTTCGTGTGCCTCAAAATTGACGGCGTCGATGCTGGTGAGCAAAAGCACCCATGTCAGAACCAAGTAAAGGCTGACCACGATGACGCTGCCCCATAAGGCCAGTTTTTGCTGACCCCTTTTTTCTGCGATATTCATCGCCGTGGCCTCTTCATTTTGTGGCGCCAAAAGCCAAGGTAGCACAAAGGCGAGGAGAAGGAAGCCCGCAACGCCGATACTCATGGCTTGGGACCATGCAAGCCCAAGTCCAAGCATCACGCCGGCCGCTGCCCATGGCCAAGCACTCAACGTGTCGTTTGAACGGTAGAGCGGTACGAACAGCACCGCCGTGGCCGTGGCCATCCACACATCACCGGTCAGCCCGAGCATCACGGCTACCAAGACCGCATCCAGCGGAATCGGGGTGAGTTGGTGATAGGTCCACGTTTGCAACGGCTCCTCCTTCTCTGATAGCGCACCACGAGGTGCAGCGACCATGGG
>JASLVM010000052.1 GCA_030741355.1 Candidatus Poseidonia sp.
AGCAACTCCAACCACGCAATCTTAGGGACGGTCCAACTAAGTAAGCAGCCAAACGTAAATGAGAACATTGTGTGAAGTTGTTTGTGTCGCATTACCCAATCTTGGGCCACAGTAATGCTCAGGTTAATCGGTTTGTTTCACTACCCAAGGGTCGTGCTAATGAACCATGGAAACGACGGATGTGTACCCATGGGTTCGCAGTGGGCCGTGTACGTCTCTAGGGTTGGTGATGAAATGATCATCACATGTTGGCCAGGGGACCCTTCATGAACTCACGAAGAAGCACGGTAGCGTAGCTTCCTGAACCAAGGGTGAAACGGAACCGAACACAAGCCCCTTCTGGATGCCAGCGGTCGTTCTCCCCTGGTCCTTCTGTCCATCGCTTGTCCAGTGTACTGCCATCGGCAATGGGGACGGTGTCAACCGAGAATTCCTTGAATTCAGCGACCAAACCACGGCGAGTTCCCTTACTGGAGAGGCGAGGAACAGCCTCAACGTTCCAAGAGAGATCACCCAAACCTTCGGCGTCAATCGTGGCTTGTTCAAGACGGCCGGGCTCACCGTCGGAAGTCGAGATTTCACTCCCCGGAAGCGGGCCGGTCGTCATCAACCGTCCCAGGTCGCAATTTCGCGAGATACGGTTCAGGGTGCGTTCCTGGACGACCACGCATGAATTGACGTCGAGTTGACTCTTTTCATCCACGCGCCCCACGATGTCACCGACCACGGGTCGGGCGAGGGGGAGGCCTTCTTCCAAGCGACGCTGCAGGGACTTGTTGAAAACAATGGATTGCAGGGCATGGACGGTCATGAGTTGCAGGTTCGTGGGGAGTTTCCGAAACGCCCCAACATGGTCATCCGGATTTGAGAGCAAATGTTCAATCATCCGCCGCTCAAAACCCATCCATCGGGGTAATTCCTCAAGAATCGACTCATCGATGCCTTGTTCTCGAATGCGCTGACGAATGACTTGTGCTTCCTTCCCTTCGTTGGTTCCTTCCATGGACAAGTAGGTCATGACGGCTTGTTCCCAGTCCTCGTTGACCACGTGGCGACCGACATGAGGCGTTACCGGGCGTCCGGAGCCAAAGCGTTGCGGACCAATCCAGTTTGGGAAACGGTTGCCGCCCAGCGAGGTTTCCATGTCTTCTTGAATACGCTTCAATTCGGCCATGGCCTCGTCGTCGGTCATGGGCGTGCCGTCAGGATGGCTGCATCCTCGCACCACGATGGTGAAGCGGTTTCCTCGGTGGTTTCCAAAACCGATCTTTTGATGTGTGCGTCCCAGGACTTCAATCTCCACGTCGGGAAGTTCAACCTCAGCGACTTTGTTCATGGGAGCATCGATGACGAACAACTGAGAAGTGACGGCTCGCTTATCCTTTGTTCCTGCAAAGAAGACACGGTTGCGAGGTATGCGAAGTTTGGCAGAGAGCTGGTTGCAGAAGCGATTGGTTTCCCAATTCGTGAGGGTGATTTTCGCCACGGTGAAGCGACCTCGATTGTCCAAGTGGACGGGTGTCGCGATTTCTTCAACTCGAAAATCAGTGACTCGGGCTTTGATGCGTCCACCGATGCCTTGGTGTTCTGTGGCATACCCCTGCAAGCCGATGGCTTGTGCGATGGGGTCGGACATGGAAACGACCTTTGTTTTCAGAGACTGGCGCCTTCAAACTCGGAGGCGACGCCGCCGATGATGTCGGTCAACACTTTCTCAACACCGGACTTTGAAGTGGTGCGGATGTAGAATTCGGGATCGTCAAGTTCGGGATGGCCAGGGAAATAGTTGGCGTAATCCACGTCTTTGTGGCTGTTAAGGCGCTCACGGAGGACCTGAAGGGCCGTGTGGCTCTCGCCGACAATTCGGAGACGCAACTCGTTTTTCTCTTTCTTAAGGACCGTAACTCCCATGATGACCGACCTTCCGACCTGCCCTCTTGTTTTGAACCTTCTCCTCCACCGGTGCCGTTGTTTTGGCCTTGAAGATGGCCACCTTCATGCTGCAAGTTCACCTGTTGGTTTTTATGCTCCATGCACAGGGCAATACCATGGATAGGGCGGACCTTGAGGAACGCCTTGGGAAGGCGGCTCCTCAGTTTGAACGCAGTGCCCCGTTCATCGTTGCCTTCTTCGCCATTCTTACCTTGGTATTGGCTGGCCATCTTTATGTTTCACCGCCGACCTTCCACACCGACTTGAACGATTTCTCCCCCGAATCTGAGGCATCAACCGCCCACGACCGAATTCATGCCCATTTCCCCAACGAGATGCGCCCACTGTTCGTTCATGTTTCAACCGACAATGGCTCAAACATTCTTGCGATGGACGCCATGCAAGCCATGAGCGAGGATTTGACCCACTTCCAGAGCGAGGCGGACAAGCGAGAGCAGATGGTTCATGTCTGGACCACCGCTCCGGGGATTCTCCAACTGGCCCTCGATGAGGAGGGGGACGGTCAACCCCTCGCTTCTTTTTCAAATTGGTCAGGTGTGATCGACGTCTTGTTTGACGAAAACGAAACCTGTGGCTTGACAGCCGATGACCAATTGCTCTCCGCAGCCACCTATGCTTCTTCAGCACTCCTCCACAAGGACCTCGACTACGAACCGGTTTGTGTCTACCTTGATGACGGCACAGGAACGGCAACACCCACGGCTTCCTCAACCCTTTGGGTGTTGGAAGTCGACCCTGAACTCGATGAAACACACCGTCGAGTGTTGCAGGACCAACTTCGAGATGTTTTCAGCGAGCGTTCTACCTCCTCGAACCTTACCTACGAGGTCATCTCAAACGACCTCTTGGCCCATGATATTGATGAGGGTACCTTCGACAATCTCATCCTTCTCGTGATTTTGGCCTTTATCGTCGTCGTATTGATGCTCTCGGTGGCTTTCCGTTCACTTTCAAGCGTGGCGTTCCCCCTCGTCGGCTTGACCAGTGCGTTGATTTGGACCTACGGCATTCTCAATGTCGCTGGAGCACGTTTCACCGCTCTGGAAGCCACCGTGGCCCCGCTCGTTCTTGGTTTGGGCATAGATTATGCCATCCATTTGCAACGGTCCCAGCGCACATTCAAAGAGGACTTCCCAAGTGTTTCTGAATCGTGGTTGCGAGCGTGCGGCCATCTTTCCATGCCGCTTTCGTTGGCTGTGGTAACCACCGTGGCCGCTTTCATGGCGAACGTCATTTCACCCTTGCCTCCTCTTGCGACCTTGGGCTACGCTCTGTCGTTGGGTGTCGTCTCTGCCTTCCTCTCCTCTACGGTCTTTGTTGGTGCGCTCCACGTGATGTTCTCCAAACAGGTCGAAGTGATTGACCGACCTTCACTTCGGTTCCCGGCCTTGACCAATCGAATCGTTCGTGTTCAACAAAAGCAGCAAGTGGGCGTGATTTTGGTAACGGTGCTCATTTCTGGATTGGCGATTTACGGCGCCGCCTCGCTGGAGACCGACTTTGATTTGGCTGACTTCGTCGATGAGGACATGGAGATCATGGAAGTTCGTGACGACTTGAGCGAGAGTTACGAAAGTGCAGGATGGAAGGTGATTCACTTGCTCATGGAGCCGGCGGAAGACCAATCTTCCATCCCTGGAGATTTAGACCTGCTCAGTGAACTTCGTAATTTCCACTTTGACCTCAAGTCCAATAACGATGTGGTTGGAACGAATTTCCGAATCTCCTCTCCTTCCTATGAGGGGCCGTATCCGCTGATGAGGGACGCTTTGCTTCGAAATCAGAGTTTGGGTGACGTTCACAACCTCGAAGTCTTTGCAGGTGAAGTCTACCCCATCGACCGTTCCGAGCCGGTGAACTTGGGTGTCTTCTACGCCTCGTTTGTTGGGAACAACAGCGTGGCCGACCCCTTGACGGGAGAAACCTGGGAAGACCGCTTGGCTCAAACGGTACATTTGGACGGAGACGCCATTGTTCATCTCAGGCACGAAATTCGTGTCGAAGCTTCAACTTCGGTTGAATCCAGCCGAGTGGTGGACAATTTCATTGAAATTCTTGGTTCCACCGAGGACTCCGGGACGCTGAAATACCAACTCAAGGACCATGCAACCCTCCATGTAACGGGGGATTTGGTCATGCTTGAAACGGTCTTGACCGGTTTGACGACGACCCAAATTGAAAGTACAGCCATTTCCCTCATCGTTTCCTTCCTCGTTTTGTTTTTGCTGACTCGACGAATCATGCCCGCCATCATCGTGCTCTTCCCGGTCGGTATCGCCTCCCTTTGGGTGGTGGGTTCCATGGCTCTCATCGGTTTGAAATGGAATGTTTTGACCGTCATGGTCACGGCCTTGACGCTGGGCATTGGTATCGATTATTCCATCCACATGTGGCGACGCTTCGAGGTAGAACTTGCAAAGCGTGGCGACCATTGGGGTGCTCTTCGAGAGGCCCTTGATACCACGGGTGTGGCGCTGATGCTCAGTGCGACGACGACCATGGCCGGTTTTGCCGTTTTGATCTTTTCACCGATGCCGATCATCCAAGACTTTGGCCTAATCACGGCCATCACGGTTTTGTTCTCGCTGGTTTTGGCCTTGATGGTGTTGCCAGTTCTGGTTGAACTGTCGGCTCGGGGGCAAGAGAGTGTCCCGGATGAGGAAAGCGCCTAGACCACGTCCAAGGATTGAACGATATCGTCCATGACGAGGCCCTGCTCACGAGCGACCAAGGCGTACGCCATCCAAGGGGTGATGAGATGAAATGCCCGTGTTTTTCGCTCGGCCCGGCGCTGAAGTTCGTCCATCTCCAATCCACTTTGACGTGCAATGAACCTCGCCACGCGCTTCGTCAGCCGTGCTCTTGGGTCGTCGCTGACCGCTGTTCCCTCGATTGGTCCAGCCGATGACACGACCGTTTGACGTTTTATCGCTGGTGCAGGTGGGGCTTCAGCGGTTGGTTCAGAAGTTGCCGCCATGGCAGAAACAGGGCGCATCAGTCGTGATGGCCTCGGGAACCAGCCAAAGGGGACGTCGATTTCACCGAGGTCAACAGCAAGTTGCAATTGACCGTTTTTCGACGTCAACCAACCCGCGGTTTGCAAGGCGTCGACCACCTCTTCAGCCTCGTGCGGGGCAACCCATTCCATGTCGAAGGAAAACATACGCTCCACATCGGCTTGCGGGATCCCTTCATGGCCCCGGAAGACGATGGTCAGGGCTCGACGGATATCGTCCACGTCATCACCCATGAGCGGTGGTGGGTTGACATCTTCATGAAGGTAAGCATCAATCTTCTTCGGCGATTTTGGTAAAGGATTTGTCCTCGTTCAATATCCATCGGCCACAGGTTGGGCCAACGTAATAGGTGGCCTCTGCAGTGTATTCATAGTCGCCACCACCGGGAAGTTTGGAGTAATCTTCGACCCGTTCCTGGTCGTCAGCAGCGACAGGTTCGGTCGCCCCGAGTGCAGCCATGTGTTTCGCAGCCTGTTCTTGGGGCGTGAGTTCTGCTTGGGCTTCTGCCTTTTTGGGCGGTCCTCGTGGTGGACCACGTGAGGGTGTTTTCCCTGAGGCTGACGCAACTTTTCCTCCCGGAGGGCCTCTCCGTTTAGCAGGGGGCTTTTCAGGAGGCTTAGGGGTTGTTGGTGAAGCGACCGTCTCACCGGTTGCCTCAAGGGCTGCGACGACTTTCTCTTCCTCAACATGACTTTGGCCACGTCGTCGAAGCAAGACGCCCACGCCGGCCAAGGCGAGCAGTCCGCCGCCACCAAGAAGAACGGTAGCGGCGCCAAATCCAGAGGATGAGCCACTCACAGAACGGTTCCAGATGTTGTTGGTCTCGTCGATTTCCCAAACCAAGCCTTCCTTGTCCACGGTGATTTCCAAGGTCCATGCACCCTCCGGTGCCGTAAAGGAACGCTTGACGGATTTTGCAGTGTTGGCATCCATCGAATAGAAGATTGCTCGCCCAACCATGGTTCGTTCGTCTCCTTGTACCAACTCGATGGTAGCATTGAACGGTGTTTCAAGCGTCTCTCCCCCGTTGGTGACGAAGAACGAAAGGCGCAGATTTTCTCCTGCCTCAAACTCCCCGGAAAGTTCAACGTTTTCCAACGCCAAATCAGGACCGATGTTGTTGAGCGGTGCTTCAAGCCAGGGGTCCAATTCGGAATTTCCGGTTGAGGACAACAGGCCCCATCCTGCATCGTCAGCACCGCTGGCCCAGCAATTGAGGTCGGCTTGTTCTGAGAGGGTTGAAGGGTCGCCAAGATTGCTGAAATCGTATCGGAAACTGAACATGGTTTTCCCGTCAAAGACGGTGGTCGCATTCCTCACCAGCGTGATGGGTTCCCAGGATTGTGCGAACGACCGGATTTGACACGTCAAGGAGAGCGGACTTGACCATCCTTGTTCTTCTGCGATGTTCACGCCGATTTCCACATCATCGAGATGGTAGCGTGAAATGGTATCGGTGATGGCTGATGGCAGCATTTCGGGAGCCTCAGCATCCAGTTTGAACACCGGGAGGTCGTAGGTGCTGAGCATTTCTGTTTCGAGCGGGTCCCAAAGGGTGAGGGTCATGTCTTGGACAAGACCGGAACTTTCGGGCGTGGGGATGCCGGTTTCCAAGACACCGTTGACGATCGAAACGGTGGCGCCTCCACGCCACACATCGCCTTGCAGCAACCCGTCCCAACGCAATCGTAGATCTCCTGTGTAGGCTGTGCCACTCGAGCGGTACGACACTTGCGCTGTCAAATTGAGGTTGTCGCCTCCCATGACCACCGAATCAGCGTTCAAGTTCTGTTGAACCGGTCCTTGCTCATCCGCCAACTGTTCAACATCAATGCGCATTTCTCGCTCGAGCACCCAAGCCTCTGTGAAATCAAAGCGCTGAGTTCCATCAAAATCCTTCACCATCAAGTCCAACTCGCCCTGAGCCAAACCCGCCATGGTGAAACTCCACTGCACGGTGGCGGTGAATTCGACGGTGAGGATGTTGTTCTGAACGCTCACCTCACAACCGCTGGGGACCAGCAAGAGGCGTTCGTCCAAGGCCGAGCATGTGTCGTCGAGGGTGGTGTACTTCACGCCCAAGTTCCCATCGTTGCCCAACTCAATTCGAATTTCATTGATGTCCTCTAATCCGTTGGTGTCCAAAACCGAAACTCGCCAGCCGATCTGCTGGGAAGGCTCGAAACGCATGAAGGTGTCATTGAGGAGGTTGGTTGTGGGAGCGAAGTCCACCAGCGTCCCTTTCGAGGGCGTTCTTGACTCCCATCGAGCGTGCCCCTCAGCAGCGGTGGTCGCAGGAATGGAATACCCTGCCAAATCGGTCCCTTCAAGCAACACACGCCCCCATTGGTGGTCGTCGTTGATGGTGTCGTTTACGGTGACGTTCACCGTCCACCGGTTTCCTTCCTGGTGGCTGTAGAACAAGGCCTGTTGGTATTCTTCTCGTTGTGGCACGCCGTCATTTGCGCCTCCGTTGGTGCCGTCATCGCGTCCCTCGAGCCAGGTGTAAGCGGTCAAGGTCTCGTTTGAGAAACCACCCACGTCATGGAAATCAAACGAAACCGTACGGTACACCTCTTCGTTGGTGTAGGCATCAAGTTCCGGTGAAACATCGAGCAGGGTTGGACCTTCGCCGTTGATGATGAAGGTGAGCGGCGAGGTGTCAACGGAGAGGTTCCAGTCTTCGCTGGTTCGAGCTTCAAACCAGAGATTCATCTCGCCTGAAAGCGATTCGGGTGCATTGACCAAGGCGTGTTCAATCTGGCCTGCTGGCAAGGTGAACCATTCTGAACTTTGGTTCGACCAGATGCGTTCTCCGAAGGCGTCTTCGTCGTAGGTCTCCATGTCAAGGTGCAGACGACACTCGATGTTGCCTCCAAGAAGCCGAAGGCCGCTGTTGGTGAAGCGGTGGTCAATGGTCAAATTCAAGGCTGTATTGCCAGGTAAAACTTCGCCGGGCTCAACCGACTCATCTCCCTGACTGGAGGCATCCGCCGTCACCTGCAGCAACGTAACAGAAACATCTCGGTCGATGGAGGTGAGGTCAGCATGAACATAGGTTGTGTTTCGTTCAGCATGGGTGCTGGTTTTGAACTTCATGTGGTTGGTTGGGAGAGCCCCGTTCAACGAAAACGTCCAGTTCATGGTTTGTCCATCAGCGGTGATGGCCCCGGGTGTGGCACTCGCTTGTTGATTGAAGAGCAACGAGTTTGGATCGTCCACGCTCAAGGTTGAGGTGGTGCTGTTCCATTCAAGGATGAGCCAATCTGAATTCGCATCGTAACTTCCCGAGCTGTCCGTTGGGTGCATGGCCAAGACGTAGGTGCCGTCTTGGGTTGTGGCGTGATGCTCGGTACGAACGCTGACGGGCGATGACGTTGGTTGCATGAACGCCGGCGGAGGGTCAACAAAGGCCGCCGTGTCGGCGCCGATGGACACGTTCACCAGCGTCGGCGTCACCCATTCCATGATTCGGTTGGTGGTGTATTGCACGCGGTACTGCAGGAAGGGTGTATCCTCAAGTACATACGAGAGGGATTGGTTTCCGGCTGAATAGAAGGTGTTGATTGGTGTGGTGGTGGGTAGCCAAGCGGCGGATGCGATGCCTTGTTGCGAGGCCGCGGTGCGGTATTGGAGACCGATCGTTGTCCCGTTGGGCTCAATGCTCGAAAATTGGAGCCACAGCAGACTGGCTGCC
The DNA here is from genome assembly GCA_030741355.1 of Candidatus Poseidonia sp. Taxonomy (GTDB): domain Archaea; phylum Thermoplasmatota; class Poseidoniia; order Poseidoniales; family Poseidoniaceae; genus Poseidonia. The sequence continues at coordinate 8,668 of JASLVM010000052.1, forward strand.
CCGTCGGCGTTGCTTCGTAAGTCCTGAATGGAGGAAGTGAGCCAACCCTCCCGGACGCTCGGGTTGACGTGGTATTCATTTGCGGCTAAGTATTGAATGCCCCACGTGCCGAATCGGTTGTTACTCGCATCGCCTCCTGCGAAAATCATGGTGTTGTTGGCCACGGCAATCGTTGAGTCGTACAGGCCAATCTGCAGGGTGGCACGTACGTTCCAATCGTTCACAAAGGGGTCGTAGGCGTAGGTTTTGTCGTTGGCAGTTCCGGACCAACCCGAGTTGAGGTAGCCCCCGTGAATGATGATCTCATCGTTCAACACCGTTGCTGCATAAGAAGAAAAGGCGTAGGTGGCGTTCGGCAGTTGCGACCACGTGTTGGTGATGGGGTCGTACGCTTCCGTCAGATTCGTCTCTTCCTCAACGGTGAGCATGGACACCGGGTCATAGAAGACCGCAACGCCGCCGTAAGCGATCAATTTCCCGCGAAACGACACGAGGTCAAACGAATGGCGTCGATTGTTCATGTCGGCAAGTTGGGTCCACGAGTCGTTCACCGGGTCGTATCGAAGCAAGCGTTTGGTGGAATCCGAGCGGTCTTCGGACGTGACTCCACCAGCGACATAGAGCATCCCGCCATGACTGGCCACGCCTGCGAGGCCGACCGATTGATTGCCAGGCATGCTCGTTCCGTAACTCCAGTTTCCAGCGCTTGCGTCGTACACCTGTACCAATCCGGTGGCTTCGACGGCAGGGTTGGAAAAGGGATGATGGTCGCCAACAGCGTAGATTTTGTCGCCGATCACGGCGCAGCCGTGGTATTGTTGTGTTTCTTGAAGTTCGTCGATGGATGGACTCCATGTCTTGTTCGCAACATCAAAAATCTCAACCGATTTCGTGTTGGTTTCATCACCTGTTTGAGCCGGGTCAATGTCAATGCGGCCTCCGATGAGGAACACTTCATTGGTCGATGGGAGGTAAGCAGAACATGCCCCTGTCCGCATGGACATCAAACCAAAACCACTCGTGGCGGTCCAGGAGACTTGAGGGCGTTCAAGTTGTGTCAGCCCGGTAGCGGGGGATTGCGTCAAATTCGTGTACGTGAATCCGCTGGACGTTGGGAAGAGATTGGTTGTTTGAATCGTTTCTTGTGAGGCCTCAACTTCCTCCATCAAAGCGTTTTGCGGTTCGCTGTGAGTGAGGAGGGGCATCCATGCGACGGACGCCATCAAGGCCACGACGATGAGGCTCCATCCCCATCCCCGTTCAAGCCCCATGATTTTTGCAGGTCCTTGGAGTTTCTATACTCTTCTTCTTTTTGGAATTGCCTGCTTGACCGAAGAATTGGAGGCTGCAGAATGAAATCCACGGTGCTGAGCAAGTTCTTTTGTAGTGTACGAGAAATTACACTTCATGGAAAGCGAAAGCCTTGTTGATGTTGATGACCATGCCGTTTCGTCCACGCCTCGTATTCTTACGCTTGTGTTGCTTTGCGTCTTTGTTCTGGGCATGTCGGCGGGCGCGGTGCTCTCTGGCGGGGAGATCGGGCTCTTCTCGCCTTCAGAATCCGAATTTTCGGTATCGGTTGACGATGAGGTCGGTACCAATTACTTCGTTCTCACTGAGGTTGACGAGGGTGATAACGACGAGGAAGTCATGGTGGAACACATCCTTCACACCTTTGCTTTTGAAGCCAACAACCGAGGTGGTCTCATTACGTGGGACTTCGGTGATGGTTTCACCGCTACCGGAGCAAATACGAACCACAGTTATGCCGCTCCCGGCGTCTACATGGTCCAGGCAAGCGAGGCCCTAGCGGGTGAGGTGAGCATCATCGCATTGTCCATTACGGTCAATTTGGAATCGCAAGCCGAGGTTGACAACATGGAATGTGTATGCGCACCGACAGCGAAAGACACCGTCATTCCTCTTTCTGAACACGAAGGCTTCTCGTCGTTGGAAGGTTATGTGAAAGTTGAGCATGACGGAAGCAGTGAATCTTGTTCCCTACGTAATCCGCTCCAAGAGTGCCATGTTCGTGTCATCATGCAAAAACTCAGCGAAGGGAATGTCGTCGAGGAATCGGTCTTGTTTGACGATACCTTCCGAAGCAATGAGCAGGTGATTGATTTCGTGTTTGAGGATGTTCAACTCGAGCCAGGTGAACGCGTGCAATTGAGACTGGAAACCGACCAAATTCGCGACTGGCACAAACCCACGGCCGCATGGACAACCTCTGCGCCGGTTTTGGTTTGAACTCAGCATCTCTGAAGATGTTGATGTTCTTGAAGCGAAAGTTCAGTGTTGGGCTGCTTCCCAGCCTGCATCAAGAAAAGGAGACCAAGCGGGGTTCCGCATAGAATGCAACAGGGCCAGAAAACAACACCATAGCCCAAGGTCATGAGCATCGGACCAAGAATGGCGTAGAGGTCGTATCGGGGTCCAATGATCGTCACCTCGAGGAGGAGGTAGGCATTGAAGATGAGAATTAGCCAACCTGCTCGCCTGTAAAATCGACCAGGATTCGGTTTCTCAATGCGAGGAATCGGCTGCATGACCAGGCATGTGCCATACCCGGTTAATGGGCTTCATGTCCCATTTCTCAGCGTAGACGGTTAAGTGGTCCGGCTGGACCGCTCTTTGATGCCTATGAAAGCGAAACCGGACGGGAGATGTGGAAGATGTGTTTGGAGCACACCATCACCTACGGATTCTGAAGACGAGGAATCTATAGAATGGTGCTCGTACCGGGATTTGAACCCGGGTCGAAGGAATGAGAGTCCTTCATGATGGGCCACTACACTATACGAGCGTGGTAGGCTCACCGACTGGCCTTTCCTATTTAGCCATCACGCCAAGGATTTGTGTTGGTGGTTTTCGATATCTTTCGTTTCACTTTAACTGAAAATAAAAAGTGAAAAACAAGGGCTTGCGAGGAATAAGTGATTTCTCTTCAAGTTGACCCGTGTTTCGTCGCTTGATATACCACCGCCATGGAATGGCAACCATGGAACAACCAAACCTTCCGAAAAGAGAACGCTTTGCTGACCTGGTCGCTTCGACCACCGCAACCGCAACGCCCGGATGGGCTAGAAACAGCCAAACAGTCCTTGCTTACGGGACAGGGCGCTTGCCTGGACACGCCAAGCAAATTGGCTGGCAACCGCTGGCTGGGCCAGGGGCGGCTCCCGTTAAGCCTGCGTTGTCCACCAGCATCCAATCCCTACGCCAACGCATTGTTCGAGGTGAGGCTTGATGAGTCGTACGCAACGCTTGCGCACCGAGATCCTCTCGTTCTTGACTGAAGTTGGCGAGGCCAACACCACCGCCATCCTCGACCATGTCAACCGACGGTTCCGCTGGGGTGCCACCATGAACCAACTTGGCAACGTCCTCGCTCGAGACCGACGTTTCATCAAGGTGGGCTTTGACGAGGGCACGGACATTGGCGGCTTTCGCATGCGTGTTTGTGTTTGGTCCATGGCCGCTGCTTGAGGCCAAGGAATCAAGACTTGGCGCCATCTGCCCCCTACCATGGCCGGTCGGTTGGGTGCCTCTATCGAATTGATGCGCCCGAAGAATTTGGTTCTCGCAGGCGCCACGGTTCCGCTTGGAGCTTACTTTGCGTTGATGGATGCTGAGGGGGCCTTCCCCTGGCTTGCCGTCGGACTTCACACGTTGGCGGTGGTGTTCTTTACAGGCGCTGGTAACGCCATGAACGATATCAAAGACGCCGACATCGACCGCACCGCTCATCCGCAACGACCGCTGCCCTCTGGGCGTCTGACCCTTCAACAAGCCCAAGGTTTCACCTCGCTCCTTTGGGGATTGAGCGTGTTCAGTCACATCGGTGGATTGTTGGCGGTTGAACCAGAAGTCGGGGTCTACTTACCTACGATACTCATTTACATTCTCGCCATTCTCTTGATGGTAACATACGACCACGGTCCTGCGACAAAAAACCGAGGTCTGTCGGGTAATGTCGTCATCTCTGTTTTGGTGGCGGCGGTCATTCTCTACGGCGCTTCAGGTGTGGGCGGGTTCTCGACACCGGTGGTTTGGTGGATTTTCGGCGTGGTCTTCCTCACCAACCTCGCCCGTGAGATGGTCAAAGATTGCATGGATATGGAGTCTGATGAAGGCAGCCGGCAAACCTTGCCAATGACCTACGGGAAAGAAAAGGTTCGAATGGCCGCTTACGTGGTCTTGA
>JASLVM010000053.1 GCA_030741355.1 Candidatus Poseidonia sp.
GAGGCGGTAATATTCCTGACGAGCATCCTGAAAACGCTCAATTCACCAACAAAGTCGGCACCCTCTCGATGGCCAACACCGGCCGACCCGACAGCGGCGGCTCCCAATTTTTCATCAACACCAAGCACAACGATTTCTTGGACTGGTGGGACACAAGGTCTCCATCCGCCCATCCTGTTTTCGGCCAAGTCACCGAGGGCATGGACGTCGTGCGAACCATCGAAAACATTGCAACCAGTCGCAGCGACCGCCCCAAAACCCCTCAACAAATCATTCGCTGCACCGTCATCGAGTGAGGTGGACAGATGGTCGTCCTCGCCGTGCACGGTGGTGCAGGTGGCGACGGCCCGTGGCGCGGCATGACCGACGCTGACCCCCAACGAATCGCCTGTATGGCGGCCTTGCTCGAAGAGCTCGGTGAACGCCTGAACAACGGGGATTTGGACGCTCTTGAAGCGGTGACTCTCGCTGTTGAAGCCATGGAAAACGAACCGTTGTTCAATGCGGGGCGTGGCTCGGTTCTTGACGAAAACGGCAACGTGGGCATGGATGCAAGCATCATGCGGGGCGTGGACAAAGCCGCAGGTTCCGTCATCGGTCTGACGACCACACGCCACCCTGTTCGAGCAGCGCAGCACCTCTTGTTGCAAGGCTGGCCGGTCATGTTAGCGGGACCTTCAGGCGATGATTTTGGCAAACGGCATCATGTTGAACAGATGGAACCAAGTTGGTTTGAAACCGAATTGCGTAAAGCCCAATGGGAGAAGTGGAAGGCGCAGCGTCTCCGACCGGGCGCTACCGATGAGGAGGATGCCCTTCTCGACCACGACGGTGAGCAAGACGGTTGGGGCACCGTTGGCGCGGTGGCGTTGGACGCTCGAGGTCAAGTCGCTGCAGCAACCTCCACTGGAGGAATGACGGGCAAACCCGTTGGACGCGTGGGCGATACGGCCATCATCGGTGCCGGGACATGGGCCGACCAAACCATCGCTGTCTCATGCACGGGCGTGGGGGAAGCCTTCATTCGCACCGTCGCCGCCCATTCGATGGCTGTTCATCACCGAACCGAGGGGCTGGAGAAGGCCGCTCTCAAGGTGCTGGAGGAGGTTGGGCCGCTGGGAGGACGCGGGGGCTTGATCGCCGTAAACACGGATGGAGAAGTCGTCATGCCCTTTCAGACCATGCTGATGTATCGCGGTGTTTACGCCGATGGTACCTGTCAAGTGGGCATTGGACCCGACCTCATTCAATCATAAACGCCCCTAAGTTCATGACCTGTTGAGGGCGCCACGAGGTTGATGCCTGTTGATGCAGAAGAAGCGTTGCGTCGTGCAACACTGATTCGCAGCGACCCTTCACTCCGCGGTGTTTCTCGACGAAACATCGCCACCGAGGAAGGGGAGGTCAAATGGGAATACATCGCACCGGATGGAGACCCCATTGAAGAGGAGGACCGAATTCAACGTTGGAACAGCATGGGTTTGCCACCCGCTTGGGTCGACGTGTGGATTTGTCCCAACCCGCGCGGGCACATCCAAGCGACGGGGCGAGATGTCAAGGGCCGACTCCAGTACCGCTACCATCCTGACTGGACGGAGATCACAACGGAAATGAAATACGACGACGTGGCGTATTTCGCCTCCCAATTACCTCGCCTGCGTCGCCAGGTGGCCCGAGACATCGATGCTGGAGACATGCGCCTTGACACCGTGGCGGCCCTTGTGGTCCGCTTGATGGACCTGTACAACATCCGAGTGGGTTCCGACGAATACGCTCGCGCCAACGAATCCTACGGATTGACCACCCTGAAATCCATGCACGTAAAGCACATCAAAGGCGATGAAGCCGAAGGTCGGCACGATGTGGTGTTTTCCTTTACTGGGAAATCCGGAAAGGATTGGGACATCACGATTGAAGACGATCATCTCGTTGATTTGATTTTGAAAACCAATCGCTTGGGTGCCAAGGACGCTGATTTATTCATGTACATTTCCGAGGCTGGAAACGAAGTGGACCTCAAAGCCGAACACATCAACCAGTACATTCGTGCTTCCAGTGGCATGGGTTTCACCGCCAAGAATTTCCGCACTTGGGCGGCCACCTCCCGCTGTGCAGAACGTTTGGCCTTCCTTTCCGTACCCCAGACCGAAGCCGCCATGAAGGCATGGAAGCGGCGAATTCCCTCGGTGGAATCCATTGACAAGATGTGGACGGGCGGTGATTGGAAGCCCCCAACGACGGATACGGGACGAAACAAAGTCATGCTTGCCGTCATCGATACCGTGGCCTCAAATTTAGGAAACACGCGGGCCGTGTGCCGTTCATCGTACATTCACCCGTGGTTCCTGGATGCGTGGAATAAGGGGCGGCTGGCCGATGCATGGGCTGAATTTGCTGAAATGCGCGCCATGGGTAACATGTCGCCCGGTGAAAGCACGACGTTGAGGATTTTGAAGGCCGTTGTACGCGGTTGATGGTCGCCATCGTCTCGTCCTCGTCATATTTATTAAACGCCGATTGAGGCTGTTCTCCATGGCCAAACACCGTGCCGGCGACCGCCGAATCATCAGCATCAGCATACCTGAACAACTCGCCAAAAAACTCGACCGGAAAGTGGGCAAGGGCAGGAAGAGCGGTCGCTCTGCCACCATTGCGAAGTTGATTGAACAGGGATTGGAGAAACCAAGCAGCCTGCCCGAGCCAACCGCAGTGAACGCCGCAGCTCAGCAAGCACCGAAGGGTGAAGTGCGTATCGAGTCCGATACGATGGGTGAATTGGAAGTCCCCGGAGACCGCTATTTTGGGTGTCAGACCGCCCGGTCCCTGCTCAATTTTGACATCGGCCATGACACCATGCCGTTGGGTGTGATTCGAGCATTTGGCGTCCTAAAACAAGCCGCAGCGAAAACAAACGTGGCGCTGAAGCAACTGGACCCAGAGGTGGGCGATTTGATCATCGCCGCCTCTCAAGAGGTGTTGGAAGGACGCCTTAACGACCACTTTCCCTTGCGCGTTTGGCAGACGGGAAGCGGTACCCAATCCAACATGAATACAAACGAAGTCATCGCCAACCGCGCCATCGAATTGGCTGGCGGGGTCCTTGGGTCAAAATCCCCCGTGCACCCGAACGACCACGTCAATCGCGCACAGTCCTCCAACGACACCTTTCCAACCGCCATGCACATCGCTGCTGCCGAGTCGTTCACGCACCGATTGCTGCCCAGCGTACGTGCGCTTCGCAACGCGCTTGAGGCCAAAGCGACCGAATGGGAACCGATTGTCAAAATCGGACGCACGCACCTGATGGACGCAGTGCCGTTGACGTTGGGCCAGGAAGCCTCAGGGTGGGTGGCCCAATTGGACGCCGACCTTCGCCGACTGGATTTCGCACTGGATGACCTCTTCGAACTCGCGCTTGGTGGTACGGCCGTCGGCACGGGCCTCAATGCGCATCCTCTGTTCGCTCAGATGGTCGCCGATGAAATCGCCAACATCACGGGCTTGACCTTCTGTTCAGCCGAGAATAAATTCGCTCAATTGGCGGCCCACGACGCCATTGTCGCTGCGTCAGGTGCCTTGAACACGCTGGCGGCCTCGTTGATGAAAATCGCCAACGACATTCGATGGCTGGGCTCGGGCCCCCGTTGTGGACTTGGAGAATTGGCGCTTCCTGCGAACGAACCGGGTTCCTCCATCATGCCCGGCAAGGTCAACCCGACCCAATCCGAAGCCATGACCATGGTGTGTTGTCAAGTGATGGGGAACCACACCGCCATCACCATCGGAGGAAGTCAAGGTAATTTCGAGTTGAACGTCTTCAAACCGATGATGATTCATAATTTCCTTCACTCGGTCGACCTGCTGACCGATGCGTGCCGAACGTTCCGCACCCGCTGCGTAGAAGGTTTGGTGGCGGTGGAAGACAACATCCAGTCCCACCTTGAGAATTCACTCATGTTGGTCACGGCCTTGAACAACCATATTGGCTACGACAAGGCTGCTAAAATCGCCAAAAACGCTCATGAAAAAGGTACAACGCTCCGTGAGTCGGCCTTGGAACTCGGCTACCTCACGAACGAAGAATTCGATGCCTGGGTTCGCCCTGAAAACATGACGGGCCCAAAACAGGGATGAACTCAGGAGTTCCGAAGAGCTCGAAGTTTGGCTTGGAGGGCCGAGGTTCGTTCGTCGGTGTCTTGGGCCGGCCCGGAAGTGTTCAGCCGACGGTGGAACATCTCACGGTCCCACACCATGACGCTTCCATCCTCACAACCGAGCACCATGCGTTCACTCGTACCGTGCATGGCGCGAACCTTTGCAAAATCGCCTGAGGCGATTTTACCGCCTTTATTGGTCGCCCAGACGTTGACGACGCTGGCGACGCCGTCATCGCGAGCCAGCCAAAGCAGAGAGGCCCCGTCGTGTTCCATGGCTTCGGTTTGAACGGAAACGGCTGCGCCTTTTGAGGACCAACAGGCCTGCCCGTCTTCGGTTCGCCCTGTTGCAAGACCGGTGTCCGTTGTCGCCACGTATCCCTTCACCATGCAAGTGAGATGTTCAACAGCACCCTCTTCGGTGGAAAGAACCTCTCCTCGATGGTTCACCACCGTACCGTCGGTTTGCCCAAACAGACTTTGCGTCCTTCCGGAGGTGCCGCAGGTGGTGGGTGAAGAGGTGGGGGGCTTGGTGTGTTCAAACGGCGGAGAAGAAGAAACGTCCAAATGACCGCACCGGGGGCGTCCCAGGCCAGCTAAAAGACGGTCATCTGCTGCGATAAGGGTCCAGGGGCGCTCGTCCATCCGCTCAACCCAGTGAAGTTGGCCTGTCGAAGAAAAACGCCATACGGCGGACTCGATGAAATCATTGTGTTCAATATCGTACACGGACGAGACAGCCACAAGATCGCCTTGCCACCACATCACCTCATCTGCACTCCCTTCGAGCGCTGCAGACCAAAGAACGTCCCCCGAGGAACGTGATAAAACAACGATGTGCAGGCCGCTGGCAACAGCCACCGAGGTGTCGTTGAGGGCGATGGCGCTGATTCGGTCGTTGGTCGGCGTGGTCCAACGGTGATTTCCTTCGGCGTCCCAATGGGTCAACTGGCCGTCCCAGCCACCAGCAAAGACATCGTTCTCGGGAGTTAAGTGAACCATGGATACGGGTTGGTCCAAATTCCGGACCATCCACGTCGCCGTCGTCAGGTCCATGGAACGAGGAGGCGATTCACCACCATAAGGAGGACGCTCCAATGCGTCGACTTCCATTCCATTGTTGGGCGTTTGCAAAAGCCGAGCAAAGAAGAAAGGCTACCGCCATGGACATTCGCTCGGGATGATGAAGCGATGATGACTCGACATGATATCGATAAAGCACAGAGGGCGTGGGGCGACGGTATTGTGGCCATCGCAACCGCTCATCGAGACGGTGGCGACTACACTGGCATCGCTCGAAATCACGTTGAAACCTTGTACGCCTATGGCATGACCACGGTGCTGTTCAAACCCACCCTCGCCGCTGTTGAGCAATTCCGCCCAACCTTTGAGCAGGCTCTTTCGTATTTTGTCGCCTCCAACAATGCATGTCCTGAGGACAAGGGATTCGCGATCAAGGGATGGACAAATGTACGCTTTGAGAATGCAGATGTCATCCTCAGTGGACCTTCAGGTTTGGCGATGGGGAACTACTTTTTCACTTCACCAGAAGGCGAGGAGGTCAAGGTGGAATACACCTTTGGGTACGTGCTGGATGAAGCCGGTGAACCCCGAATCAACGTGCACCACTCCTCCATGCCGGCAAGTCATGAGGCGTGAAATCGAACCCTTTCACACGAGTGGAATGCGCCGACGGGGAATGGCGAAGGTCAAGACGAAGGCCAGCAAGCCGAATATGCAGGCCGTGTAGTAGTGGCCCATCGTGAAGAAAGCAAGGACGGAGGATGTTCGAAGCAGCACAACGGAACCGGATTTGAGGGCCCAAAGGGTGAACCCTGCCGCAATCAAAGCGATGCCCATGAAGCCGAAACCGACCAGCACATAGCCGGCAGCTGCACTTGGGTCCATCAACGGATGGTCCATTTGCGAAGGTGTCATGTCCACCGTCCGAATTTCACATTCGGCGGCGCCGTCCTCGCACGGTTGTTCAGCAAACACCTGACTTGAAGGGAATTCGAAGTCGATGGTGGTGAAACCAATCGGTTCAATCAAGGCCGGTGGCGAGAGTAAGACGCGGTTGGAAAACACGTCCCTGTGGCCGTCCCTGGCGAGGATCAAATCAACACGAATCAAACCCGGGTCCAGCTTTTCAAAGGAAAAACGGCCTGCTTCGTCGGTGTAATTTTCCTCGGAAACCCAAATCGAGGTGGTGTCGTCAAGCCAGGAGAGGTAAACGGTGGCGTTTTCGATGGGTTGCCCGGCCTCGTCAACCACCGTGCCGCTGAACGTTGCAGTGTCGTCGGGAGCCGTGAGCGCCAACCTGTAAACGAATTCATCAGGACGCACAAGCCCGTCGTTGGGCGATGCGTAATCCAACCCGTTGAGAAAGCCCATCATGCACGTAAATAAGAGGAAAATCGCCGTGGCTTTTCCGATTGGATGGAGGCGAGGGTCTTCGATGGTGAGCACCGTTTCTGATGAGGCAAAGAGCATCGGCGTCTCTTCAACCACCTCGTCGAGGTAGGTTGACTCGTCCGCTTCGGCCTCCGCCATACAACCACGGAGGCATGCGCCCTACTTGATGTCAATGCGCCCCTTCCAACGAGCGAGGATTTGCGCTTGTTTTGATTCGGCCATCCACACTTTCAGAGTCATGGTTCCATCTTCAGATCGTACATCCTCTTCCACCATACCGTGGTCGTACATCGCCGATACAATGCGTTCACTCGCATCGGGGGACGCAGGGGTTGGAGGGCGTACCAAGACGATGGCCGGTTGGCCAAACAATCGCTCCCGAATCAATTGTTGCAGTTCATCCATGCCCTCTCCGGTGAAGGAAGAAACAGCAACGGGGTCTTCAAACCCAAGTTGGGCGACCAGTTCAACAACGCTTTGCTGTTGTTGACCTGAGACCTTGTCGATTTTCGTCAACACCACATGAGGTGGATGCTGGTCCTCAAGGAGTTCTGGCTCGGTCTCTTGGCGCTCGAGCACCTCCCGACGGGTGGTTTCCAATTTTCTTTGGATTTCGGAGAGGGAGTCGGAGGTGTCAAGCAAAATAAGGGTTAAATCAGCATCTATTGCCTCAGCAATAGTTGATTTAAATGCCGCTAGTGTTGCATTTGGTATATTGTCAATAAATCCAATCGTATCCGCCAGCAGAATTCGAGGGCTTTTCTCCATCCTGCCCACGGTGGTCTCCAGCGTGGAGAACAATTGGTCTTCAACAAGCACGTTTTTTCCCGATAAATGTTGGAATAACGAGGATTTTCCGGCATTTGTGTAACCGACGAACCCCACCGTCATGGCCCCGCTGCGACTGCGTTGTCGCCGGTGTTCACGTTGCGCATTGGCGTGCTTTTTCTGACGACGACGGAGGTTGGTCAGTTCTCGGTTGAGGTTGGCTAAAACGCCCTGCAGAGCCGTGATGCCGCCTCCACCATAACCCGCACGCTCGCCGGTTGTTTGTTGGTTGGCCACCTCTCTGAGGATGGTGCGATCGGATTGGAGTTGAGCGATGCGAACTTGCGTACGCGCCTCGACCGACGATGCGTGGGAGGTGAACAAGGCGAGGAGCAAGCGAACCCGGTCCCATACTTCCACGCCAAGGGCCTGATTTACGCCAACAAGCTGGCGCGGGGAAGCGTTGGTGTGAATGATGACCAGGTCCACGGCTTCCCAAGGATGCCCGGCCACGGTGCTGTTCCGCTCATCCGCAATGTCCTCAAGACGGCCTTTTCCAAAATAGGTTCGAGGGTCGTTATGTCCACTTTGCACCACGGTTTCGACGATGGTAATGCCCATCGTTTCAGCGAGGGTACGCAGTTCCGTGGTGTCCTCAACACCTCGAACCAACAAGAGCGCTCGGCGTCCTTCGTGGTTGGTTCGCGCCTCGCCCAAAACCACGCCGCCGCTTCCGGCGAGAACGGACGGGTCGTCGGGTGGCTGAGCCATGCCTTGGGGGGATGGTTAGTCTCATATCAGCCCACCCCAAGGCGGTAGCATGACGGAAGCGCACACCATGACGGTTCGCTGGGCCGGAGACGGCGTGCTTGCCAAAGCCTTGGCAGCGGCAGCGAGCGAGCAAGGTCATACGCCATCGCTCGAAGAGGTGGCGGGAGAGGTGGCGTTGACGGTTGAGGTGGTCGACCACGACCTCCAAGCGCTTCGGGACCGAGTTGACGCACTCCTGGTTGCTTTCAGTGCGCTCGAAGAGCAGCACAACGGGTGAACGCATGGCAAAAACCACCTTGCTGATTGACGCTCATTGCGTGATGTGCAACGGGCTTGCTCGTTTTCTCCGTAAGCGAACATCGCGCGAAGACGAATTGGAAATTCAAGGGATTCAGTCGGATGAAGGCCAGGAGCTCATTGCGACCTTCCCCCCGAGAATCCAATCAATGGACACCCTCTACGTCGTTCGAAACGAAAAGGTGCACGTACGCTCAGCGGGTGCCATTCGACTGCTTCTGTGCATGAAATGGTATTACGCGATGTGGTTTCCCCTCGCATGGCTCGTTCCACTTCCGCTGAGAGACGCAGCCTACTGGGGTGTCTCAAAAGTCAGGCATCGGTTCGGTCGAACCGATGTTTAGAGGTCCAAATCCAGCACCACCGGTGCATGGTCCGAGACATCAAGGCCACCTTGACGTACAATGGTACAGTCTACCAAGGCGGACGCTGCTGCCTGGTTCAAGAGGAAATAGTCGATGCGCCAGCCTCGGTCTTTTGCTCGGGCTTGTCCACGGTTTGACCACCAGGAGTAGATTTTCGCACCTTCGCCTGCACAGGCCCTGAAAGCATCGGTCCAACCGTCGGCGAGAAGTTCCGAAAACCAAGAGCGTTCGTGCGGTAGGAAACCTGAATTTTTGGCGTTCCCTTTCGGGTTCCAAATATCGTCCTCGGTGTGAGCGATGTTCAAGTCGCCGCACACCACGACGGGGCGTTCATCGTCCAATAACGGACGAATGAATTGACGCCATTCTTCCATCCAGCCCTCCTTGAATGTTTGACGCTCATCTTTGTTTGAACCGCTTGGCAAGTAGGTGTTGACGCAGACCACGCCGTTGCTTTCGGTTACGAGGACGCGCCCCTCCGCGTCGTTGGGGTCGAAGACGCCGCCTTTCCCCTTCCCGAGCACGGCATGGGGCCCGACCGTACCGGTTGCCACCCCAGAGTAGCCCTTTTTTTCGGCAGGGTGGAGCGTAACATCCCAAGTTGACGGCCAAGACCAGCCCTTGGGAAGTTGCTCTTCCAACGTCCTCGTCTCTTGAAGCATCACAACGTCGGCATTGAGGGTCTCAAAGTAACCGTCGATGCCTTTGCGAATGGCCGCTCGTAGGCCGTTGACGTTCCATGAAACAAAACGCATGAATGAGGGTGGGTGGCGGAGGTGAATAAGCGTTCAAGGAATGTTTTGACCGCACATCTTGCCGGTCGCTGCTGCTGCATCGGCCAATTCATGGTCGCAGTCGACCCATTCGCCCGCCAACAAAATGCCATGGTCGACATACTGGTCATAGCGAGGTTTTGTTCCCGTTGTTTGGACCGTGATGTTGGTCTGTTTTCGTTGATGAACAACATGAAGTTGCCATCCATTGGCGGTCCGTTCGAGAAATTCATCGAAGCGGACGTTACGCTCGTCCACTGATTCATCGGCACGCTCGACCATCACCGCTGAAAGCAAAGCACCGTCGAGCTTCAGCCGCGGTTGGATGTTGGCTAAATCGGCGATGTAGGCGCCCTGGCGAGGGTCAATCACACCGTGCTTTTCCGAAAGTGGACGGGAGGTGAGAAGGGCATCCAACGTGCTGGCCCGAACCGGACGCACGTCGTGCAGGGCTTCACTGTCAAGCGGTTTGAGCAACCGAGCCGCCTGTGAGGCCCCGGTGGCCAGCACCACGACGTCGCTCTCAAACCTGCGACCGTCCTCAAGCACCACGCGACCCTGTTCGACAGCCTTGACCTGGCAGTTGGGCTCGATCAAGACGCCGACTTCATCCAACGCTGCTGCCATACGGCCGACCAAACCTGCCCAACCCTCGCCCACCACGGCAAGGCGTTGTTTTTGCAAAGCCACGTACCGGCCATCGTACCGGAGAACGCCCGAACCGGCCAACAAGGCAACGGCTTGAGCCGCTTCAGACGACCCGTCGGCTCGCCGTAAATCCTTGCGGAGTTGGGCGGCCAAGCGGACGTTGTTTCGAGGGCGTAGCGGCCCGATGTTGACGGCGTGGAGGCGGTCGAGGCGAGGGGGGGCGAGGACGAGCGGGAGACGACTGATTTTTTTGATGACCTTCATCAACGGACCACGGCGATGTAACAGGTGCAGCCCGTACCCGAAAGGAGCCCCCTCAACGGTTTGTGAGGTGCCGCGCCCTCCAAGACGGTCCGTGCGGTCCAAAACGACGACGTGGTGGCCTGCGGTGACCGCGTAAAGAGCCGTGGTCAGGCCAGCGATGCCCGCCCCCACCACCGTAACACGTACCATGTCCTCCGTAAGAGGTCGGTCTCAAAAGGTCTTGGAGGGGTGCTTTCAAGAGGTCGTCCACACTCCAACTTCCATGGCCGATGCCCCGCTCCTGCCCCACGACCGTGGGCATGAACTGTGGACCATGGAGGATGGGCCAAGTCGAAAATTGATGGCCAGCATTGACCGATGGGTCAGTGCCATGGTTGGCGATGATGGCATTGACATGCCGCTTTCGGGAGGTGGAACGTCCATTGAAGCCACGCTTTTTGCTCGAGAAGACGGGTTGGTAGCAGGATGCGCTGTGGTGGATTATCTGCTCCAGATTTGGGCCCCTTCGGTCAAGGTTTCATGGTTTGCTGGCGACGGAAAGCGCGTGTCTTCTGGCGATGAAATCGCTGTTTTTTCAGGGGCTCGGGATGATGTTCTGGCCGTTGAGCGCATCGCACTGAACGTGCTTGGCCAACTGTCCGGTATCGCCACCGAAACCAAGCGGTGGTCGGCCATCGCCCCCAAGCAAATCGCATGCACTCGAAAAACGGTATGGGGCCTGCTGGATAAGTGGGCCGTGCACATGGGCGGAGGATTGACGCATCGGCTCTCCAAAGACGATGCGGTCATGATCAAAGAAAATGACCTCGCCAGCATGCATGAAGACCTTGAGACTCATGTTGAGCGATTGGTCACCTTCTTGCAACAGGTGGACATGGCCAATGTTGGCGCCTTCCTGGAAGTAGAAACACGAACCGACAAAGAGGCCTTGATGGCGGCCATGGTTTGGTCGCAACGACGAGCGACTGAAGGGGTTGACCGTCTTGTGGTCATGCTGGATAATTTCACGCCAGAGCAGTGTAAAACCGTCAATGAGCAAATGGAAGACCAAGGCGTACGCGAACATGTCGTGCTTGAGGCCAGTGGAGGCATCGTATTCGACGACCTCAAATCGTGGCACGAATGCGGTTTAGACGTCATCTCAACAAGTGTGGTCAACCGAGGCGTTTCCCCCCTTGACATGAACATGCTCGTCAAGGGGTTGTGAGGCGATTCCATGGACGACTTTGCGGCCGACCCCAGCCATCCTCGCTATGCTTCACTCCTGATGCGCCATCGGCTTGAAGTCGCAGCTGAACGTGGCATGCTTGCAGCAAGCGCCATGATCGCTCACGGGCGGGGGGAGGCGTTTGACTACCTGCTTGGAGAGCGAAGCACTTCCAGCGCCTTGGCGGCCGCCCGTCAGGCTCTTGCCGTCCTGCAAGCCGCTAAACGACCGGTGCTCAGCGTCAACGGCAACGTGGCCGCATTGGCTTGCGACGAGATGCTTCAATTGGCCAACGCTCTGCAATGCCCGCTTGAAGTGAACATATTCTACCGTACGCCTGAACGAATGGAAGCCATCTTGTCCTACATGAACGAACGAAACGACGCGTTGGGGTTGGAAGTCACCGTCCTCGGCGATTCGCCAGATGCCACCATCCCCGGACTCAAAGGACCAAGAGCAGCGTGTCATCGCGAAGGAATTTTGGAAAGCGATGCTATTCTCGTACCGCTCGAAGACGGAGACCGATGTCAAGCCTTGGTCGCGATGGGAAAAAACGTGGTGGTCATCGACCTCAATCCACTCTCCCGTTCAGCACAACAAGCCAGCATCACCATCGTCGACGAACTTTCCCGCGCCCT
>JASLVM010000054.1 GCA_030741355.1 Candidatus Poseidonia sp.
CCAGGCTATTTATCGATGTTTTGGATTGTATGGTTTATGTTGTCGTTCCTTGTTTTTCTCTCGCTTTCTATGCTTGTTTGATTTGAGGCCTCACTCCCACGAGAGAGGATGTATTTGGAAGCGTTCAACCTCTCGATTTTGTGTGGACCATGCTGGTGCTGAGCGTTGCAAATGTGGTCCCCGCTCCCATGAGAGAGGAAGCAAATGGAAACGATCAACCTCTCGATTCAGCGGGGACGTACCGTGGGGCTGCAAGAATCTTGCACCGAGGGAGTATTATGAGGTGGCGTATGCCACTTCATCACCATCCATCCGGGGATATGTTAACATAGAAAATGAAGGAAAACAAACCAGATGGCTGTTGAGAATCTGCTGTTCATCGGCGCCATTCTTTCGGTGACCTTGGGTTGCCTTGCGCTCCGACTTGTTCGTAGAAATGAGAATTTGGAATGGAACGAGAACCTCGCTGCTCATCTGATTTGCATGATGTTCATCGCAAAAGGCCTGCAAAATGCAGCAGGTGGTTACTTCAATTCAGAGGGCGTTGGCTCAGCGTGGCAGTTTTGGAGAAGTTTGATGTTCCTCTTGGACTATTTTTTCAGTGCAACCATTATGATGATTGCACTGGTCTACCCGATACCGATCCTTCGAACGCCACGGCAATTGAAGATTGGATACGGTATTATCGCCGGCTGGATGGTGATTCGAATCCTGCTTGTTATGCTGGGGAAACCACACACCGTTGTTGAACTCGCTGGCGCGCTTTATGTCGTTTGTGCGCCAATCTGGGGTTCTGTTTACGTTAAATTTCGGATGTTGGCTCCTGAACGCCAAAACAAAGCAACGAAACACATTGCCTTGGTTTCAGGACTGTTCCTTACGCTGTTGTTTGGACACATTTGGATGTTTACGCCAGACATGCTCTTGCACAATGAGGTGTTTTACTTCATGGACCTTTGGAGTGGGACGGATTTGACGAGCCGAACCTACGACTATATTTGGCAGATGGGGCAAGCACTTGGAATTGCTGTCGGGCTAACGATCCTTTTCGTCGAGGTACGGCAAGCCTTGAGAGGCCAAACCAGCGCCATGTTGTACATCATCATCACCTACATACTTGCAGGCATGATTCGCTACCTCATGAGTTCCTTCAACACCATTGGTGGAGTTGGTCTTTCGTGGAACGATGACTTCTCTCTTCTCGGCATATGGAACCTGCTCACAGCCAACCTCCACTTCACCATGGCCAGGCCGCTGATTGCCATGTACATCCTGTTACGCTACGGAATGTTTGACATCAACGATTCCAATCGGGATACAGCACGCTTGATGACGGTCATGCTCATCGTGGTCGCCACTTCTGCGCTGCTTGAATTGATTCAAACGGTCATTCCGATCAACCAGATGCTTTCAGCTGCCCTAATGGGTATTCTCATTGCTTTTGGTGTTGGATGGGAAGAGAAATCCTTTGACAGTATGGTCTCAAATCAATTGAATTTCCGTGAATATATGGACAAATCTTGGTTTCCACCGATTGAAATTCCGAAGCATTACATGAACCGGTTGGTCATGATCAGCGCAGTATACATCGTGTTGATTTTCTTCCTCGCGTTCATCTATTGGCAGGCAGACGTGTATGAAAAACTCCTGGAGGGTGCTTGAATGTCATCACCCAACGTATTGGAGGACCTCTTTTCTGACCCCGAATCCAAACAACGCGTGTCCGCATTTGTTGCCTTTTGCCTTGTGATCGTGCTTTACCACGCCATCGTTTACTGGGTCGTGATGGACGACGCCATCAATTCAAAAGATGACGCCACCGAATACACCATCACTTTTGACACCAACATTCACCTTCTCGAAGAAACCCGAACGATTGATGACGGCGACCGAGAAGTCCTGTCGTTTGAAGTCCCCACCAGTATGTTTGACGACCACGACGGCTTTGGTGTGCTCTATGTCAACATCAACTATCAGGAAACTTCGGGACAAATTGGAGACAGTTGCGACACCGTCGCCGCCGACCTCAAACCCAACAGCGTCCAGGCCGAATGGCAGGATGAGCGCAACGTTCTTTCCGGGCTCAGCACGGATTGCAGCACGATTTCACTCGCCTTGACCGTGTTCCCTGAATTCACCGGCAACCAAACCCAAGTCGCCGACATGAATGCCGAACACTGGGCCAGCCAGTGGACCAACGACGCACACGGTCGCGGGATGTTTGAGTTGCAAATTGAAGTCGATGCGAGCCAACCACCAGGTTCGTTCGCCCCTACGGTGTCCGACGACGACGAGGAAGTCACGGTGTCATGGGAAGCGGTCTTCTTCGACGTCGTTGTCGAGGAAATTGAATCCTAAGGCCTCCGCTACCACGAAGGTAGACTGTAAACGCAGAGAGCAAATGCCTGAGTGTGCGTGGACCAACGTTGAAACTGATGTGAAGTCGTTGGTCCCCGCTCCCATGAGAGAGGAAGCAAATGGAAACGATCAACCTCTCGATAGCGTGGACCGACCATGCAAACTGGTGCAAGTTGGTTGGTCCCCGCTCCCAGACTTGAACTGGGGACACCCTGATGTCTGCTGAGACGTTTGTTTTTACACAACTACAGTCAGGTGCTCTACCAACTGAGCTAAGCGAGGCAACTTCTCCCACCTGCCTCCACTACTTAACCCTCATCAATCAACAGGGCGGTTTTCCCTGCCCCTTTGACACCGGGAGACAAGAGGTTTTCAAGGGTGGAGGAATTTGTAGCCATTACCATGCTTGGTGAGAAATTCAAGGTCTCAAAATCGGCATCTCCACCGCGGTCGCGACCCTCGCGGTTAAGAGGGGGAAGACAAGGCTCGCCAACGGAGGAGTGAAAGGGATGGGACCTTCAGGCACTTCAGGAAACTCAATGGGTGAACCATCGGCGCATGATGCGGCGTTTGCCGACATGATTCAAGGGCTCAAAAACGACGCCATCAACCGTGGCGCCACCTCCCTCATGGACGAAGAAGTGGGCACCTTGGGCGTCCCCGACCCTCGCATTCTCATCGTCGGTTGTGGCGGCTCGGGCAACAACACCCTCAACCGCATCACGCATTTGGGCGTCGAAGGGGCTGTCACCGTCGCCATCAACACCGATAAGCAGCACCTCGACAACACACGAGCGTTGCAGAAACTCCTCGTTGGCCGCCACATCACCCGTGGACTCGGTGCAGGCGGCGACCCGTCCACCGGCCGACGCTGTGCCGAGGCCGGCCGTGAGATGATCAAGCGCATCGTCACCGGGGCTGACCTCGTGTTCATCGCTTCCGGACTTGGCGGCGGTTCAGGTACCGGCATTTGCCCCATCGTGGCTGAAGAAGCCAAGGCCGCCGGCGCTCTGGTCGTCGGCATTGTCACCACACCCTTCCACGTGGAGCGACGTCAACGCATGGCTCGCGCCCTTGAGGGGTTGGAATCCCTGCGACGCTGCGCCGACGCCGTGTTGGTTCTGGACAACAACCGTCTGCTCCACTTTGTTCCCAACCTTCCGCTGGACGAGGCCTTCTCCATCATGGACCAACTCGTGGCTGAAATCGTCAAGGGCATCGTTGAGACCATCACCTTGCCTTCGCTCATCAACCTGGACTTCGCTGATATTCGGGCCATCATGGCCAACGGCGGCGTCACCATGATGCTCTACGGCGAGTCCGACCGTGGACCCGAAGAAGTGGTTCACGAAGCGCTCAACCACCCGCTCCTCGATGTCGACATCACCGGTGCCACCGGGGTGCTGATACACGTCACGGGCGGACCCTACATGACGCTTGAATCGGCCAATCAGGTGGTTGACCTGTTGACCGCCAAGGTCAGCGAAAACGCCAACGTGATTTGGGGCGCTCGCCAAGATGCCGGCTTTGGTGACACCATCAAGGTCATGGCCATCATCACGGGCGTGGGTGGAACGGACCTCAACACGGCTCGCATGAAGCCCGATGCACTGGGTGAAGCCCTTCGGTTAACCCGACAACAGCAGGCGGAACGCCCCAACAACATGGACTTCCAGCGATGGAACGACTGATGTTGGCTCGCACCCTTTGAAGAAGGCTTCAAATGGAAGTTCTTGAGTGGATTTACCATGCGTCGCACCGCCGTCATTGCGTTGTTCCTCGTTGCCATGTTGCTCGTTCCCGTACAAGCAGGTGACGTCACCGTTCAACAAGAACAGCAAGAAGACCCCAGGCAACCCAACGCCAACAACACCACGATGTACATGTTTCACGACGGTTTTGCTGACGCTTGGTCTCACTTCAACGTCAGCGATGCTGATTCTACCGCAGAAGGTGAATACCGAGAAGAAGATGACAACGGTGTTATCAATATCAACCTCCGATTCCGCATGAAACCAAATCTCGAAAAGCGTCTCTTGATGACAGAAAACGGTGAATTTCGAGGGAACTTCAAGATTGATGTGGGCGGCGATTGGACCAACGGCGACAACAGCGGCCCGTGCAACAACGATTGTGAAAACCTCACCATCACCGTCTTCCGGGGCGGTTCAGAAGTTTGGAGCAACGAGTTCACCGGTATCCAACAAGGTGAACAGAACGTGCCCTTCGCCTTCGCCGTTACCGAGGACCACATGGAATGGGACGGTCGAGATGATAACCCCATCATTGAAGTCAAGATGAAAGTCAAGGGCGATCAACAATCGAACGGTATCTGGTTGACTGGGAATCCCGCATGGTTCGCCATCAAACTCGGTGAAGAAAGCCGCTTTGAGATGCCCGTTAGTGAGGATAGTTGGACCGAAGAATTCCAGGCCGGTGATGACGGCATGATGGATTCCGAGGACACCCCCGGCTTCACCCTCGTGGCCGCCTCGGCCGCTCTCGGCATGGCGCTCTTCGTCAACCAGCGTCGAGAAATTGACGACGAGTGAATCGTGCTCATCTGACGCTCGCTCGACGAGCGGATTCGGTCTCACAGAGCGTCCAGAACCGATGCAGCGTTGAGTTCAACGTCGCTTCGATCGCCTGTTTTGAAATTGATGAGACGGCCCGTGCCGGCCTCCAAATCCTCAGGTTTGACCACCAGAAGATGACTCGCACCAATGCCTTCGGTCCACTTGATGATGCGCCCGTAGTTTTTCCTTGAGAGCAACAATTCTACCCTTGCCCCTGTTTCACGAAGCGAAGCGACCAGCGGTAAGAGCGCCATGTGGTCGGCCTTGTTGGGAGCGATGGCGATGTGGGGTCTTGCGTCGACCTCTCCGGGTACCGCTTCTTCTCGACCGGCCGCTTCGGCTTGGGCTTCAAGCGCCAACAGCACTCGGTCAAAGCCGAGACCAAAGCCGCAGCAGGGGTCCAAATCTGGAAGGCCAAACAGGTGGAGCAATTTGTAGGACCCACCGCCCAACACTTGGCCTTCGCCACCGAGTTCCTCCACCTTCACCTCAAACACCATCCCGGTGTAGTAGTCAAGACCACGAGCGACGGTCAAATCGACGGCCAGCGAAGGCGGGGCGGGGGCGAGGGCCGCAAGCGCCGTGAGGGTGGTCTCCAATTCGTCAAGCGCATCCAAAGCCACACCGTCCATGCTCGAAAGCAGTTCACGAGCCGGACCCAGGGTTTCCATACCGCCTTCAAGCGAAGCCAAGGCTCGCAGGGGTTCAGCGTTGGCTGCATCAAGACCGTGCGTGGTGAAGAGTTCAGCCAAACCGGCATCGTCGCCCTTGTCGAGCAGACGCATGGCGCTGGCGATGGGAGGCTCTCCAGTGGTGGCGTCCACCTCGTTTGAGAGCCCGAGTCCTGTCAGAGCGTCCTTCAGTACGCCCACGTGGCCAATACGAATCTCCCAGCCTTCGAGGCCGGAGGCGTGGAGCATGTTGACCGCCAAGGCCAGCACTTCGGCCTCGGCAAGCGGTCCCGAAGCCCCGATGAGTTCAACTCCATACTGGAAGAATTCACGGTAGCGTCCGGTTTTGAATTCCTCGTATCGATAGCACTGACCGTAGTAGGAAAGGCGGAGCGGTTTGGTGTCCATCCGCATTTCCTCAGCGACCATGCGCATGACGGGGGCCGTCAATTCAGGGCGCAACGTCAAATCGCGTTCGCCCTTGTCCTGAAAGGCGTAGAGCTGGTTGATGACACCGGGACCGGACTTGGCGGTGAACAATTCAAGGGATTCAAACACCGGCGTTTGGACACGAGAGAAACCGTGGCGCTGCGCCACATCCTCGAGCAGATGCTCGAGGGCCAAGCGACGTTTCATCGCTGCGGGCGTGAAGTCCCGGGTCCCGCGTGGTCGTTGCACCATCGTTCTTGGCGTGAGGTTGAGGCTTCAAGACCCCTTCGCCTCAACAGCACTTCATTTCAGACATTCTCGGTCATTCTTCTTCTGACGAAGCAGCGGGCCACAGGTCCTCGCTTTCATCAATACCCCAACCGGATTCATCCGAGGAAGGGACGGCGTCTTGTGAGTCAGCGACACCCTCTGAAGACTGGCCCGCAACAGCGTCCAAGTCGGGCGCTTCAGGCACGTCGGGAAGGACGATTTCGTCCTTCTCAGCGATCTCTTCCAGTTTCTCGATGAGTTCCCAATCCGGCTCTTCTGGTTCGGGTTGGACGCCTTGGTCTTGACGAACCAGCACCGGTTCCTGAGCGTTGAGAACATCCTCATCGCTGACAACCGTGGCACCGAGGTCGCTTTGGTCGAGCGGGCGAAGAGCAGCGTTGGCGTCTTTGCCATCGGTCTCGAACGTGGTGGGTTCCGGGTCCGAAACACCGAGGGATTTCCACGCATCCTTGACTTCGACGTTGGCGGGAACAACGGCTCGAGCACGCTCCTCAGCTTTCCGACGCTCGTAGGCGGCCGTGAGTTCGGCTTCTTCTTGTTCAGCGCGCATGCGAGATTCAACTTCGCGCCACGTTTGCCGTTCTTCCTTGAGACGGGCTTTTTCCTCCTGCCGTTCAATCATCAGTGGAGTCGGTTTGTCATACCGTTTCCAGAACAGATAACTGACGCCAATGAAGAGCAAAGAGAGAACAAGTCCAATCGTGAGCGTTTCCCACAGCTCACTCATGGAACCTCACCTTCAATCCGTTAATTCAGCTTCAACGGATGCGGTAAGGTGCTCAAAACCAGCGATCACATCGCCGACTTGACCGATGAGTTCGTCTTCACCACCGGGCAACTCCGAAATGTCTGCATCCGCACCTTCAGGCACGTTTCTGTAGAGAGGGCGTTCGATGAGTTTCTTGTTGAGTCCAATGAACAGCGCCGCAACGACACCCCAGAACAGGAGAATGATGGTCAAGCCCTTCGGGTTCGAGGGGTCCCAAACGTTGGGCGTATTGGCGATCATGTCGGAGAAGTAGGAGGCCATCAGCACAAAGAAGAGAATCGGGAAGAAGATGTAGATCAGGATGTCCCACCATCGTCCAACTTCCAAATCATTGTCGCCGGTGTTGATGAAGTCATCACGGAACGCTGAGACACCGAGCCCAAGATAGCCTGCAAAGCCGGGTGCCGCCGTGCCTTCCTCTACCGCCGCACGCCACTTGATGTAGCCGTACTTCCAAATTGAAAAGGCGATGAACAGACCCGAGAACATCAAGCCGTAGCCCCAAATGTGGTCCTGCACTTCAAGGAACTCAGGGAAAGCCACACCGGCGCTGTCAAACTTGATCCACATAACAGCGGAAGGAATGCCGAAGATGAAGATGGCCAAGCCGGTGATGAGCACGGAGCGCTCACGGTCGTAGCCGTGGTCAACGAAGTTGCGCACACAGAGTTCGACGGTGGAAATCATCGAGGTCAACGCTGCAAAGGAGAGGGCGAGGAAGAACATCGCCGTCATGATGAGCGGCCCAATGGTGCCACCCGGTGCTTGAGCAAACACCTCTGGGAGAGCAAGGAACGTGATGGCCGATGAACCGCCGGTGACGGTGGCCAAGGGGTCGGGGTTCACGGCGAAGATGGCCGAGAGGACGGCCAATCCTGCGATGATGGAGATGCTGTTGTTGGCCAGACCCATCGTGAACGCATTGAGAACGGTGTCCTCGTCTTTTCTCATGTACACAGCGTAGGTGATGCACATGCCCATACCGGCTGAACAGGACCATGCAGACTGCGAGAGCCCGTTGATCCACACTTCCGGTTCAAACAGCATGTCGAAATCCACGGTGAACATGAACAAGGCACCGTCAAGGCTGCCGTCGCTGAGGTCCATCCACAACGAGAGGAAGAGGGTCAGGAAGAGCAAGACGAACAGGGAGATCATGAGGTAGAAGTTCACTTTCTCAATGGCCTTGGCTCCCTTCCAAATGGTGCCGAGCACCAAAAGAATCACGACGAATTGGAAGAAGATAACCTGCCCTGATGATTGCAAGAACGCATTCCACACCTCGGTGGTATCGACCTTTTCGCCGTTCAAGGCTCCGGTGATGCCCAGTTGGAAATACTTCAGCGTCCATCCAGAAACCACAGCATAGTAGAACCCGATGGCGGTTGAAATCCATGCGGTCCACAAGCCCATCCAGGCAAACCTTCGTCCGGCAAAAATACGGAACGTTCCGATGGTCCCCGTTCGACTTCGCTTACCCATGGCGTATTCAGCGATGACAAGCGGAATGGACCATGCAAACAGGAAAATCAGCCAGGGAATGAGGAACGTTCCACCGCCGTTGGCACCGACCATGCGGGGAAAACGCCAGATGTTGCCCGTACCAATAGCTGCACCAATGGAAGCGAAGATGAGGCCGAGACGGCCGTTGAATTGGTCACTTTCTGCCATGGTACCACCTCAGTCCTCCGAGAGGTTTCCGACCTCGACTTGCGTATTGCGCAAATCCTCTTCGTACACTTTGTCGTCCTCTCCATCATCACCAAGCATGATGCGGAGCGCAACCGCAAGACCGCCCCAAACAAAGGTCGCCACGAGGGTGAAGGTGAAGAAGGCCCCGAACACGCTGCCAAAGGCCGCGCGGTACGAAACTTCGAGGACGTAGTAATCCCCATCGGCTGGATACTGGTAGAGGTCCGCTCCGCCGAGGGTGGAGACGGTGGCCTTGTAGTGGACTTGGCCCACAGCCGTTTCCGAAACGGGCAACATGGCCCGAAGCAACGTTCCGTTGCCGGCGGCCAAGGGACAACCGCCCTCAATCATCTCAACACCCGTGCTCTCCCACGGGGTGGTGGACCATTCGCGAGGACCGAAATCGCTCTGCATGCGGCTGGGTTTGACTTGGCGCCACTGGACTTCAGTGTCCTTCGCACTGTAGGGGAATTGATTGGAAACACAGAGTTCGACAGGAATATCGCCCTCTTCGGGAATGTCGATCATCGTTGGTTCCTTCAGGTAATTCTGCTGCGAAATGTTGGCGATTTCAAGGTCAGCCCGCTCGCGGGGGTTATCGGCGATTTCAGCGATGTAAAAGCCGAGTCCGAGGTTGCGCACGGCGATGTGGTCGATGTCTTCGGGGCGCTGGTGGAAGGCCGTTCCGATTTCTGAGGTGTAGCAGTACGAGCCGTGAACGCCGTAGTGCCAGTCGCAAAAGTCGCCCGACGTGGGGTAGAGTGAGGAGGATTGCAGGTTGGCGTATTGCGTCATGTCAGCCATCATTTGGCCGTGATACCGGAGTTGAACGTGGTCGGGGCTTTCACAATCGGTGCAGTGGCCCCACGGCCAAAGGATGAGTTCGGAGAAGGAGTGGTGGGTCAAGGTTGACTTGAATTCGCTTGAACCGTCGCCAGTGTCGTCGTTCATCTCGGTCATGTCTTGGATGAACTTCGTTTCTGGTTCGGAGTTGCCACCCAGCCAGTCTTCATCGGTTAGGCCGTCTCCATCGTCGTCTTTTCCATCGACGTGGTCTTCGTTGAATCGATTGTCGCCGTCTTGGTCCACCGTGTCAACCGGCCCGTTGTAGACATCGTTGTTCTGTCCAGCATAACACGCCCCGGGGACCAATGGGCCCGTAGCGCCCAGCGGAGCACCCCATTCAAACTGATAGTTACGATTCAAGTCCACTCCATCGCAGCCTTCATCCACTTCCTCATCGAGGTCGGGAAGGGGCGTAACACCGGTGACGGTGTTGTCTCGCAGATTCTTTCTCCAACCAGCCGCCGAGCAATCCCAAGCTTCCTCTCCAGGGCATTGGCCTGGCATGTAGACATCACGGTCGTAGATGTTTCCATCAACGTTGAGCATGGGAATGAGGTAAATTTCACGTGAGTTCACAAGGTCGGTGATCCACTGTTCGGAGTAGTCCTCGTCCACACCGAGGTCACCGGGGCCGCAAGCCGTGCCGTCGCCGTTGGAGTCTTGGAATTCAGCAGACAAGGCCAGACAATCACCGTCGTCGTCAAGTTGCCCGTCGCCGTTGGAATCGCCCCACGTGTCCTCGTCAACCTGACCGTCGCCGTCGTTGTCGTAGCCAATGTTGTTGTACGAGAAGGCAATCACTTCCAACTGCATCATGGGAACGGTGTAGGACATCCACTCGCGAGCGTGATGGTTGCCGACGATCATCACGTCGTGGCGGTCAGGATAGTTACCGGTATCACCCACGAATGGGTTGTAATCGCCATCCTGGACATCAGCGGTGATTTTCATCCACGGTGAGGAATGACCGTAATACCAACCTTCGTATGCGTTGGCCGTGACTTCCTCGCCACGAGCATTGGTGCCTCCGTTCATGCCTTCATGAAAAGCAAAGATGTCGGGGTTGTCCTCAGCGAGCCGCATCATTCGGGTCTTCAGCGTGTCGTAGGTGTGGTATTGCTTGAACTGAAGAATATCATCGCCGGCCGGTGCCCAAGGGAAAATCATGTTGATGTAATCATCCGACCAAATATCCTCGGGAGCATCGCCGGTGACGGGCTCCTGAGCATAGGCATTCTCCGCCACCGGAGCAGCAAAAGAAAGCAACAGAGGGAGAACGATGAGGAACCCCAAGGTGGGGCGAGGTGCTGAAGAGCGAAGAGCAACTGGCGCGGCTGACGTCATGCTATCGTTCCTCCGACGCCGCTTCAGTTCTTCAAGCGTTCGTGCAGAAGGAAGTGGGCCTACGGCCCATAAATTGGCACCGACATGGAAAACGGAAGGGGAAAAAACAACTCAAATGACTCAGTGGGCCCACCATGGACGGCCTGTGGAATCCCGCTGCTGACTCAGCCCTGCGCAACGAGGTGTTCGGCTTCACCACCTACACCCTGCTGGCCATTCTCGGTCTGCTGGTGATGATTTTCATCACCCGCCTCTTGGCCATGCGCTTTGCTCCAACCGTGCTTGGTACCATCATTCGCTCAGAGGCCATCAAGGGCAAAACCGTCCAAGATTCCGACAAAGCCCTTGGAACCGCCGCTGGTGTCGGCCTTGCCTACTTCCTCGTCAGCATCATGATCGACGACATGGAGCGAACCAATTCCCCCATTCTCATGCCCGATTTGGCCGTGAGTTTCCTCCCCGGCATCCTCCAATTTGTCGTGGCCATCGCCGTCGTGGTGTGGGCCTTTCGCCTGGTGAACATCGTGCACGATATCGTGATGCTGTTCGACACCGACGACCAAATGGACGGGACGGAAAAGACCCTCATTTCTGCCCTCCAAAGCGTTCTTCGCTTCGTCATCATCTTCGTCGGCGCCGTCTTTGTCGCCGATTCCATGGGCTTTGATTTGACTTCGCTCATCGCCGGTTTGGGGATTTCTGGGTTCGCCCTCGCCTTGGCGGCCAAGGATTCCATCTCGAACTTCTTCGGCGCCATCACCGTGTTACTTGACCGCCCGTTCAAGGTCGGCGACTGGATCAGCGTCGGTGCAGCCGAAGGCGAAGTCATTGAAATCAACCTCCGGACCACGCTCATT
>JASLVM010000055.1 GCA_030741355.1 Candidatus Poseidonia sp.
GCCAACTTCTGGCCCTTTCCGACGGCTTTCTGCGTGGCTTCTTTGGCTGCTTTACTTGCCTTTGCTGAGCTTTTTGCTGCTTTTTGGCCTGCTTTCTTCGAAGCCTCTTTGGCTTTGGAAGTGGCCTTTTTCGCTGAATCAGAGGCTTTCTTCCCGGCCTTTTCGGCTGTTGCTTTGGCGGTATTCGCCGCCTTTGCAGCAGCGTGAACCTTTTTCGCGATGGTGACCGTAAGGCCTGCCTTCTTCAAATCACCAACGCTGGCCTTCGCGATTTTGGCTACCGTTCCCAGTTTTGCCGCTTGAAGCTTTTTTGCCGTCGCTGCACCAACGCCCGGAAGCGATGTGAGGCCTGAACCCTTTTGTTTACCTGCCATGTGTTCACCGTTTGTAGGATGAAGGTGACCTAACTTGAACCTTCCCTTCACCCACTCACGAGGCTCGGAAGCGGTTGCTTCTTGAGCGCCATCGGCCTCCCGCCATCATGGACGATGTTTTGGACGCTTCAACTTCCATGTTGATCGCCCAAGTGCGCAAAGCGGACGCCTCGCACAAAATCGACACGGCGCATCAACTGCTGCGTGGCCGGCATTTCAGTGGACCGAGCAGCGTGGTTTACCTCGGCGATGTCACCAAAGCCCTCCTCGCCCAATTGCCCCATCCAGAGACACCGCAGTTCCTCGAAGCGCCCGGGTACAATGAACAGCGTTGGGTGATTCGCACGACCAGCGGAGACCTCAACGTCTCCGTTGCCTCTCGGGCCTATTGGGGATGGGGATTGCTCACCTCGGGCTACCTCAACATCATCACGCTTGAAGGGCCCCTTTCGGAACGTGCACGATTGGTGCTTGACGTCGTCAGTTCACTGGGTCAATCGCCCTGGGAAATGGCGCATCAGCGGCCGGCTCAAAAATGGTTGAACCGGCACCTTGACGGTAAGGCACTGAAGGAGAACGAGCGCGAATGGCGAGCCCTCTTTGCAACGGGACGGCATGCACTCAGCGAATCGATTGAGGCGATGAAACTTCGATGTGACGCCGCCCTCGAACATCACGGCGAGGAGATCGACCACGCCACATGGCAGGGCCTTTTCGACGAGGATTTGCACATGGCTCAACGAGCCCTGGCCGAAGACAACGCACCCGGTGTCGAACGCGCCCTGGCGCGGCTTGAAGCAAGTTTGATTCAACTCAACAACCAAACGCCCGACGAACTCGTCATGGCTCCCGAAGCGGTGGTGTCCGACGGATCGGATCTCATCGACCTTTCCACCCAACCCCCAACAGCCGTGGCAGCGGCCATCATGGCCGAAACCACCGAGGAGGTTCCCTTTGTTGACCTCGCAAGAAATCCCTCTTCTGAAGAAGAATGAACCGCGCGTCGCGTTCATAAGGGTGAGGTCGCTGGCCAAGAACGGTCCACATGGCAACGAAGAAGAAAAACGATGGCAGCGGCATTCAGCAAGCTGCAGGTTTGATTCGCTATTTCGATGAGGAATCCGAGGAATCGTGGAAGATTACCCCGGCGCAAGTCTACCTTGCCTGCATTCTTTTGGGCGGTTTCTTTTACCTCGTTAACCAAGGCGTTGTTCAAGCCATTTGGAACCTCTTCTGAGTTCAGAGGGTTTGAATCAGCACCACTCGCTGATCGTTTTCTGCCATGCAGCGCGCCACTTCCAGTGCCGTCGAGAGGTCTTCGGTGACACCAAGCACTTCTTCGCCTTGTGCCGTTTGAAGAACCAGGCGATGCGTCAGTTCGTGGAGCGTTGAAGCCTCAATGCGCTCAAAAATCCAATGCTCGTTTTCAATACGGACCAAGGCAGGGACGTCGGTTAAGGGGCCCATTTGTTGACCCACGCGTTCGGTTCGAGAGGTAAGGGACGCAAGGTCTCGTACAGGTCGCCACAACCGTTGTCGCAACGGCATTCTCAATTTCCTTGTTGGTTCTACGCCTGCGCGAAATGCTCGTGCCATAAGGGTCCCATCCCTGAAATCCGAAGATTCCAGTCGCCGCTTCGACAATCCACACTTAAAGAACGCGACGCCGGTGGGGCGAGTAGGCCCGTTTATCGGACTGGAACCTGTTGGTCACGACGAAGCCAAACAACGCCTGCTGCGCTGACCAAAACGAGGGCTAAAAGCGAGACCTGAAGTTTGTGAACGGTATCATCAACCGTGAGAGCGAGGAAACAGCACACGACCCAACAAAGGAGCCCGAAAAGGAAGGCGGGTTGAGTTGGAGGGCTCTGCCCATCGATGAGCCCCATGTAGACCAGCGGAAAAGCGGCACCCGTCATGAGAAGAGCGGGATAAAGGAGCCAGGCGGCATCTGAAACCAAGACGCCAAGGGGAAGGAACATCATCAAGGTGATGCGGAACCACCATGCCTCAGGGTGATGTGCTGCATCAAAGCCAACCGTCGGGAGAATCATGGCGGCAGCGCCAAAGAACATCAGAAGAGCGACCCCTCTCCAGCCGGTGATGAGCGCATCAACGCCGTTCCCGTAAACATGGACTGCATCCGCTGTGCTTGCGGACAAAGCGATGGAGATGAAGACGGCCAATCCCAGACACCAACCCAGTGATGTTGCTTGAGATGAAGACGGCCCTTGAAGGCCCTCAGCCACCGTCGAAAAGGCGTGGGCCAAGGCAACCCATGTCGCATAAGTGACGATGACCAACGCCATGGCGAGACGTTCATCTCGCAGGGGACGGTCCCACCAGGTCGCTGAGAACAAGTCGCTTTGGAACAAGCACGCCCATGCCAAAGCACCAGCAACCAATGTTTTGATGATGGCTCGCTGAAACAGAAGCGATGTTTCTCCACTGGACGCCATGTGAGCGGATGCGGTGAGCATCTCTCCTGACATCATCAGAAGAAGGGTGAACAAAACCACGAGAAGGAACGATGACCATCCAACCGCCTCAACGGTCGGCGAGGCAAGAACGATGTCTGCCGGCGCATACATGTCCTGTTGAAACAAAACCATGAGCAGCAGCAACGCCCACACGCCTGCGTGGGTCATCATCCTGGAACGGACAAAGTCCGATGTGTCTGGAGAGCAACCTCTCAAACTCGGCAAAGAAGGGGCGAAAAGAGCGAAACTGAGGAAGGCCCAAAGCGCCCCTTCGAGAGCACCTTGGCCGGTGAACAACAAACGCATCTGTTCGGCCATTGACGCGTTCTGGCCAAGGACGTACGCCACTTCCGGATTCGTGGAGGAGAGTGAAAGGATGTCGACAGCCCTTGAAGCCACCAAGCCGGCCACCATGATCGGAGGAGTCCATCGATACAAACGCTGGAGCAGCCTGCGATGATTCAACGCTCCATCGACGTAGAAGGCGAAGGCCCAACCAAGGCAGGAGAGGAAGAGGACTGGCAGGTACCACGGCACCGAAGAGGCCAGCATGAAACCCATCACGGCGAGGCCCCTTTTGATGATGGCGGAAGACCAAAGGACAAGACGCTCAAGCCCCAAGCGTGCGAGGACCTACCGACGCCGAGGAAGAGCGGCGCGCCTACGCCGAGCAATCATCGCTGACGGCCCTGGTAGGTCATCTCGGGCGTGATGTGGATTCGTGGCTTGAAAAAGCCCTTCAACCGCTCCCTGAAACCTTTCGGATTTCCTTGCATCGAAGCGATCGACAGTGGACGGTTGACCAAGTCAAGGCACTTGGGGCAGAACCCATCCCATGGATGCAGGATGAAACCGGTTTCACCATGCCGTTTGCAAGAGGCAGAGCACCCGAAGGGCTGGCGCAACGAATGATGGCGTTGCTGCACGAGACCGGCCGCATCACGCGCCAGGAAGCGGCGAGCATGTTGCCTGTTCGCCTCCTGAACCACGAGCAGGACATGCTCACGTTGGACATGTGCGCCGCCCCGGGCTCAAAAACCACACAACTCGGCGAATCGCTTCATCCGAACGGAGTCGTGGTGGCCAACGAGCCGGTTTCTGGACGCCTGAACATGTTGGTCAGCAATCGAAGCAGGTTGGGACTCGCCAACATCGTGGTCACTCAGCACGACGGGCGACACTTTGCTCGCTTACCTCCACCGGGCTTTGATGCGGTCATTGCCGATGTGCCGTGCACGGGTACGGGAACCACCCGCAAAAACAGGGACGTTTGGTGGGATTGGACCCCAAAGGAAAGCCGACGGATGTTCAAGATGCAGGTTGAAATCACGATGAGAGGCGCTTCGCTCTTGGTCCCCGGTGGGCACTTACTGTATTCCACGTGCAGCGTGGACCCCGTCGAAAACGAGGCGGTGGTGGCGGAGGTGTTACGTCGTTGTCCGTACCTTGAGCTCGTCCCCATGGCCCTTGATGGACTCAATCTGCACCCCGGCTTGCAACGTTGGCCGCTCTTGGATGAGACCGGCGCTTGTGTGGATTTGCAAGCGGTTGAGGCGTTGCCGTTTTTTGATTCGGCCCACCTCGACCCTGCAAGTCGAATGGAGAAAGGAGTCGGTGAAGAGGGGGCGGAACATGCAATTCTCGAACAACTCCCGAGGTGTTTGAGACTCTGGCACGATGACAACAACACCGGCGGATTTTTTGTGGCCCAATTCCGACACAAACCCGAAGCCTCACCCGAAAGCGTCGCCCAGGCCTTCAGGTCCCGACGAGCAAAACGCAACGCTGAAGGGTGGACGCCGACGATCAAGACACCGCCAAAACCCACCTCAAATTCCGTGGTCGTCGCTGATACCGATGTGGTGAATCATCTCGAAGACCTCTACGGTATGGCCTTGAACGGCTATTCCCTGTGGCAGCGTGGGAAGCGACTGAATCTCGCACCGCCTTTGGTGCATGAACGCCTGTACAAACCGCCTTCGCCAACCAATAAGGGCGATGTGTGGGGCGGAGATTCTTTTCATCCCATCCGGGTTGTTCACGCAGGATTGCCGGCCTTCACGCTGAAGAAGAATTCATGGCGCAGTAGACAAGAAGCACTCTACGCCTTTGCCGAGCGTTTCGAGCGCAATGTTTTGTTGATCGATGAGGTGTTCTTCGTTCGTTTACTGCGAGGGTGGGCGCCTTTGGTTGAGGATTTTTACGAACAGACCAAAGTGGAAGAATTGCCAAAAGGTGCGTTCCTGCTGAGGAGTACACTGCCTTGGGGTGAGGAAACCATCTCTGTTTGGGTGGGTGCGCGTATCACGCTGATGATCGACACCAACGAACAGAACATTTTGCGCTACAAATTGGGCTTGCCTTGGCGAGATGAGGAGGAATGAGACTTGCGAACACTGCTCGTAGCGTTGGTTCTGGCCATGGTCCTCGTCCCTTCCCTCCCGGCCGAGGAAGACGCATGGGCTATCCACGCCCAGACCGACCTTTCAACCCAAAGCGACCGTGGGCTTTCCGAGGTTTACCTTCCGCTGAGCCTCGAGCAAACGCCTTCTGTCTCTGAAAACGAGGTGCAATGGACTTGGTGGTCATGGAGTGCTCAGACCGGTTCTGATTGGCCGGACGATGATGCCCTTTATCGGGCTTCAAA
The DNA here is from genome assembly GCA_030741355.1 of Candidatus Poseidonia sp. Classification (GTDB taxonomy): domain Archaea; phylum Thermoplasmatota; class Poseidoniia; order Poseidoniales; family Poseidoniaceae; genus Poseidonia. The sequence continues at coordinate 5,502 of JASLVM010000055.1, forward strand.
CCGAAACATATCGTTGGATTCGACTTCCAACGAAGTCGTTGCAGAACACCATGCCCCCTCCGATGTGGATGCAGTGGCTCTCTCGGGGAAGGTGAAAGTCGTTTCAGCCGAAGACCGGGTTCGAATGGTCGCCTTTGACATCTCCATCACGCCGCTTGAGAACCTCAGCAACCACACCATCCTTTACGTGGTGTTGACCGAAAACATCGCCGAAGACCAGCACCGCCGGCAAGCGGAAAACCTGGTTCGTGAAATGAGACCTGAAGTGGCTTTTTCGGTAAAGGCCAACACCACCACCGACCTCGTGTCGATGTTACCTGCTGACCACCTCGCTGCTGCGGGCGTGGACTTGGCAGAAAACCCGACGGGTTGGTCCTATTCAGTGGCCGTGTTTGGAAGCGAAGAGGACAACGACTCTCAGCCACGTCTGTTGGCTCTTGCACACGGTGATTTACCCTCGCCATCGATTCACACCGGTGTTGAACAAGCCTGGACACCTTTGCTGCTGTCTGCCATCACTGCGGTCATCGCCGTCTCCATCGTCGTCGCCGTCCGCCAGCGGGAACAAGCCATTCCAAAACTCAAGGCCAGCTGGGGCGGTGAAGATTCCACCTCAGCCACCATCATCATTCAGGCCGGTCAGCATGATTTCAGGATTACGAGTTGGCAGGTCAGTCCTCCTTGGCAATTCAAAGGTCGTCCACCGAAACGAAGCCTCGCTGCAGGTGATTCAAAAACCATCGAAGTTGAGTTTCGAGAGCCAAGAAAGCAAGATTGTCACATTGAAGTAGCGATTGAGATTGAAGAATACGGTGCATGGAAACAACACCTCTGGCTGAAGACGGCTGAACACGGCAAACGGGTTCATCAAGAAGAAGAGTAAGAGTTGAAGTGAGGAAACCGCTGCCCAAGGTGACCGACATGAATCTTGACGCAACCGACCGAGCCTTGCTTCAACTGCTTGGCGAAGATGCACGCGTCAGTCACCGACAACTCGCTCGCGAACTTGGCATTGCTCAAGGTACGGTGACCAACCGTGTTCGACGGCTTGAGCAAGAAGGCGTGATCGAAGGGTATCGTGTGGCCTTGAACGCCGGTCAATTGGGCTGGACCATGACCATCATGGCCGGTCTTCGGATTCAGAAAGGGCGAATGATCGACGTACAACAGAAAATTGCGGCCGACCCAAGGGTGTTTGCCGTCTACGACGTCACGGGCGATTGGGATTCCATCGTCTTGGCGAGGGTCAAGGACCGGGCGGATTTGGACAATTTGACGAAAACCGTCTTCACGCTGGATGGCGTATCTCGTTCTTACACTCACGTCGTGTTGAACACGGTGAAAGAAGAGGCGTTTCCTTCGCTTTCAAAGGATGAATGAACCGTCGTCGTACATGTCGACCAGCGGGCCCAAGGCATCGGTGAGGCCAGAAAGACCCTCAACCACCCGAGTTTCGGGTTTCAAGCAACGCATGAGCGTTGAACGAAGTCGCTCTTCAAGTCGCACATCAAGCGATTCCAAATTCCGACGAATGGTGGTTTGAAGCCGCCCCCCTGTTCGGTCCCAATCCATCAAGACGATGATGCTTGAACCACCATCAACCTCGCTTTTACGCCCGTAAGTTTCCACGAGATGAACAAGCACATCATCAACCGACCAGCCACGATTCAGGACTTCGATGGGGCCGGTGAAACCAAGTCGCTCAAGAGCGATACGGTCCCGTCGCCCCTCCACGAGGATGGCTGCACCTGCCTCTCGATTTCGTTGGCGCCCATGGGCCAAGGCTTGGGCGGCCTTGTGCCATCGTTCTTCGGCGTTTGAAGAGCCTCGCCCAGGGCCGTGGTATGCGTCAGCCGACACAAGACCATCTCCACCGTATGAGACGTGCTTCGTCCACATTGGTGTTTTCTTGCTCAACATCATGAAGGTTCGTCTCGCTGGCACCGGTCTCCAAGGGGGTACGAACTCAGTAGCGCCGAAGCCAACACCGCGTGAAACAACACTTCTCCGAGTTGGCTGCAAAAGGACTTGCGAACCGTGCTCGAGGGGCGGAGGTGTCATTCCGTTGAATGCATCGGAATGAGAGGTTTTTGCCCCAACAAATATCCTGCGCCGCGGGGGGTTCAAGTAGCATCGCCCGGATGGTTTCGGTGAGGCAGAAAATGGTCCGTAAACCGTTCAATTTCAACCCAAAAAAATCGCGAAAAAAACGCATACAGGCTCCCCATGTCGCCTTAGAAACAAATGTGGGTTCTAACCCCCATCAAGCAACGCTTAAGGAGGGGCTACACGGCCGGTTAAACAGGGTGGTTGCATGGTAGCAGAAGACACGGTGTTCGCTGTTCTGTATGATAAGTTCATGTTTTGGTCCATTCTGGTCGGCATCTTCACGTTCGGCTGGATGTTTTTGGCTATGCTCCGCTACCGCGATGGCGTTGAGCCGGACACCACCCACAAGGACCATATCGAGGTTGGTTCGTTCCCTGTTGACCGACACCACACCACCCTTGAGGTGTTCTTCTACGTCTTGCCGACCATCATCGTGGCTTGGCTGGTCGTCCTTGCGCTTTCGTCCAACACGGCCGTTTGGGTCATCCCTGACGAGGCCGACGCCCACGACATGGAGATCACCGGCAAGCAGTGGTTTTGGGAATACAAATACCTCGACAGCCTTACCTGGGAAGACGACCCGTCCTTGAGTGGCATTGATGTTGACTGGACCGGAACCACGCTAACGGTCTCCAGCACCCCGGGCTTGGCCACCAACGTATCCATCGTCAAGGGAGCCGATACCCTCGACCCTGTGTCGGTTGACCAGCTCACGGGAGACGCCGCTGCTGCTGTCACCTTCGACCCGTACAAGCACGCCATGGTCGAGGTCACCGATGCTGATGGCACCGTCCTCCACACGTGGATGCACATCCCCCGTGACCACGTGTTCTCTTCAGCACTTGGAGAAGACATGATTCTGCCCTGCGACGAAGCCGTCGTGTTTGAGATGCACTCTCAGCCATCCGACGATTCCAACCCCAACTACATCGGTGTTCAGCACTCCTTCTGGCTCCCTGAATGGGGCGTTAAGGAAGACCTGGTCCCCGGTATTGAGGGCGGCACCTACATGACCATCACCGCCGATGACCCCGGAACCTTCCCCATTCGCTGCGCAGAATACTGCGGAAACCAGCACTCCATGATGATCGGTCAAGTCAAGATCGTCGCTGCTGAAGGCACCGATTGTTCGGTTGACACCGGCGTCAAGAAGAGTGGCGAGTCGCCACCTGCGGGAGGTGCGTACTGATGCGAGGTCGCGTTGCTCTCCTCTTGGGCGTCCTCTTGGTCGCTTTGATGGCCGCCCCCCAATTCACGGCCGCTCCTGGCGGTATTGGTTCAGCAGGCGACCAAGGGTGTACTTGCCACGGCGGTGCATCACCGGACACGACCGTCTTGGTCGACGGCCTTCCTGAAACATACAATGCAAGTGAGACCTATACCTTCACCGTAACAGTTCAGAACGACGTGATGGAAATCAACGATGTTGATTGGAATGGCCACGCCGGTGGGTTCCGAATTCTAACATCTCATGGAGAGGTCACCACCGTCGATTCTGCTCTAAGCCATATGATTGATGGGGGCCTCACTCACACAGACGATCCCGCACAAGATGCTGCAGGAGGCAACGAATTCCGTTCATGGACCTTTGAATGGACGGCCCCCGCGGCCGACGACCTCAACGTTGAGATGACCATTTACGGCAACGCCGTAAACGGCGGAAACGGTGCTGGCGGCGACCACTGGAACGTCGCCACTGCCTCCATTGCTGGCATCAACGCCGGAGCCCTCGCCCCAAGCGCCAGTGCCCTGGTCATCTTCCTCACGTCGATTGGACTCGCTGCGGGACTCATCTTCATGGGCATCCTCTGGGTGTTCTACCGACGCTCGCCCGAGACCTTCACCATGGAGCGCTTCTGGGGCTTCCTCAAGCCCTGGTTGACCACCACCGACCACAAAGAAGTCGGCATCATGTACTTCCTGTTCGGATTCTTCTTCTTCCTCGTTGGTGGATTGTTGGCTTTGCTCTTCCGTATCCAGTTGGCCTTGCCGGAGAACGATTTCCTGACCTACGACGAGTACAACTCCTTCTTCACCCTTCACGGAACGACCATGATTTTCTTGGCCGCCATGCCGATGATCGCCGGTTTCATGAACTATGTTTTACCGCTCCAAATCGGTGCCAAGGACCTGGCTTTCCCCCGCATCAACGCCATGGGCTTGTGGCTCCTCGTGTTCTCCGCACCGCTCATCTTCACCGGCATCTGGTCCGGTGAAGGTGCAGACATCACCTGGGTCATGTACCCGCCTTACTCTTCGCTGAACGAAGCCAACCTTGGCTCAACCTTGGCAGACTACGGCTCGAACCCAGGAACAACGGCGTTCATCTCTGGTATGCTCATGCTCGGCGCATCCTCGACGCTCGGTGGTGTGAACTTCATCACGACCGTCTTCACCATGCGCGCACCCGGTGTCACCTGGATGAAAATGCCCCTGTTCACCTGGTCGGTCTTCATCAGCGTGTTCATGCTCTTCATGTCCCTACCAGCCCTCATCATCGGTGTGGCCTTCTTGTTGTTCGACCACACCATTGGAACGCAATTCTTCGTGGCCGGTGGAGACCCGCTGCTCTTCCAGCACCTGTTCTGGTTCTTTGGACACCCTGAAGTGTACGTCGTTATTGTGCCCGCCTTCGGTATTGTCTCCGAAGTTTTGGCCACCTCGGCCCGCCGTTCCATCTTCGGCTACAAGTCGATGGTGTTCGCCATGGCCGGCATCGGTATCGTCGGCTTCATCGTTTGGGGCCACCACATGCTCACCTCGGGCATGGACCCGTTCTGGCGAGCCCTGTTCATGATCACCACCATGCTGGTTGCCATTCCGACAGGTGCGAAAATCTTCAACTGGCTGGCCACCCTTTGGGGCGGCTCTTTGGTCATGAAGACCCACACCCTGTGGTCGCTTGGATTCCTCGTGACCTTCACGCTCGGTGGCATCTCAGGAATGTTCTTCCCTGTTGCCGGCCTTGACATCCACTTCCACGATTCCTACTTTGTCGTAGCCCACTTCCACTATGTGTTCATCGGCGGTACGGTCTTCGCACTCTTCTCTGCCGTGTATTACTGGTACCCCAAGGCCACCGGACGCAAGCTCAACGAGACCCTCGGCCTGTGGCATTTCCTCATCGGCTTCGCCTCCTACAACGCTGCCTTCTGGCCCATGCACGCTCTGGGCATCATGGGAATGCCTCGGCGCACCCATACCTACACCATCGAGTCGGGCTTTGCAGAATACAACATGGCGGTCTCCACCTTTGCCTTCATCTTCGGCATCAGCCAGCTCCTACTGGTTTGGAACATCATCTACTCCGCACGACGTGGAGAACCCGTGGACAAGGACCCGTGGGGCGGTTGGTCCCTCGAGTGGTCCACCACCTCGCCTCCTCCAACACCTTCGTTCAAGGACATCCCTACTCAAGGCGACATGAACATCGAGCACGGCCATCACAAGGATGAGCCTTCGCTGATGGACAGGTTGGTGAAAGCCGAACCGAAAGGGATCGTTGTCGGTCATGTGGAGGGAGAAGAATGAGCGGTGGAGAAGCCCACGTTGAAAACAGCATTTGGATGCGGGCTGTCCTGCTCGGTGGCGTGTTCCTCGCCATCGGTGTACTCGCCTTCGCCACGATGGGCGTTGGTGTTGCCAACGTGAAGCATCACGCTTACGAAGATGCCATCCATCACTACGAGGACGCCAAGTACGAGTACGAAGAGGCCAAGGCAAACGGTGCCAGCGAATCTGAAATCAAGGCCCTCAAAGAAGACAAGGAAGAGGCGCACCATCATGAAATTGAGGCCCACCTCTCCTATCTCACTTGGAGAACAGCGGGCATTACCATTCTGTTGATGTGCATCACTTACGCTTCCTTCATTGGCCTCGGTGGCTTCTTGAACTCCATCTACCCGGACGATGCGGGACATGATGACCACGGCTACGGCGGCGATGACCAT
>JASLVM010000056.1 GCA_030741355.1 Candidatus Poseidonia sp.
CTTCTTCGGCTTCAGAGGGTGGTGTAAGTCCAAAGCAACCCGTGAGGAGAAGAAGGGCGGTCAGTGTCAGGACATTTATTGTGCGTAGAATCTGCATGGAGTTGCTATTGGAACGCCCCTAATTTAATTTTTATCCGTGTGCGCGGAGATATATTCTCCTATTCACATCCGCGCATTAACGGTTGCTTTCATACCTGCGTTTGTGCTAAGTTCATAAGCCGTCGCGAAGGGCTTTTGACATAGAGAGGGATGAACTCATGTTGAACGTCACGGCCCGGCAGGACTTGATGAACAAAATTGTTGAAACTTTGGGCGTGGTCGTCGAGGACGCACGCTTCGAGTTCAAAGAAAACCAAATGCAGGCAACGGTCGTTGATGCATCGCACGTAGCGATGATTGACATGAAGGTCGACGCCGCTGCTTTCGACACGTGGGAGATCGAGGAAAACGACCTCGCTCTTGAACTGCGCAAGGTGAAGGAACTCATCAGTTTGGGTGGCGCTGACGACTTGATCGAGATGGCCTACACCAAGGATTCCGGCGTGTTGACGCTGAACCTCGGGAAAATCGACCGTAATATCCGTCCGTTGGACCCGAGCACCGTGAATTCGCCCAACCTCCCCAACATCGACATTCCTTCGTCGATAGAAATCAACGGGTCTTCGCTTGCCCAGGCGCTCCGAGCAGCCAAGCAAGTCGGTGATTTGGTGACCTTCAGCATCGATGCAAACTCCTTCACCGTTCATGTCCAAGGTCAGACCGATTCGGTCACGGTCAGTTTCTCGAAGGACGAACTTGAATCGCTTCAATGCGATAAGCCCGCACGAAGCCAATACTCCTTGACGTACCTCGTGCCGCTTTCCAAGGTCTTCGGCTCGCTCGGGACGGTCAAGTTGGGCTTCGGTGAAAGTTTCCCACTCAGCCTTGAATTTTCATTCAACGACGGTGCAGCCGATGTGCTGTACTTCTTGGCTCCACGTGTGGAATCCGACTACTGAGTTCAGTACTCACGCCAGCCGTTGCCGCAATCCTTGCAGGTCAACATACGCGTTTCAGGCTCGTCAGATGAACGTGTTTGCTCAAGGTAGGCGTAGACTTCAACGCAATCGCATTTCGGGCACATGTAATCGCCCGTGGTGAGAATGCCCTGCATGTTGTCAGAATCCTTGATGATCTCAAAATCTCTTGATTCGACCTTCGTGCTGGAAGTGGCTTTTGAGAGGTCAACCTCTTTTCCGCCGATCTTTGTTTTCACGTTGGCAGGCCCGTTGTAACCGCACTTGTAATTGGTGCAGGAGATATCTCCGGAGGGAGTAGGGAACGATAGTGTTCCACATTGGGGGCAAAACATGGGTATTCCTGCAAATTCGCATATATTAGGTTGATTGCAATAATTTGTTACGCCCCTCTTTTGTCATGGGGGTCCTTCGTGAAGGGCAAGGGTCAAAATCAACCGCTCCGAGGGCTGTCCATGTGGTTGTGGTACGATTGGCGCGCTGCGGCCGTCGTCGATGAACACGGTAACATCGTTGATTCCCTTGAATGGGCCGGCCACATGACCGAGCATGCGGTGGTTGAACGTCTTCGTCAAATCGCTGCAGGTCAGCCCGTTCGAGAGGCACAGGAACTCAAACAGCGTTTTCCCGAGGCGATGCTGTGCGTCCACGGTGACCCCCAACTTCCAGAGGCTTCCTGGCCCACGCCAACAAGCGAACAACAAGCGCTGGCCGATGCGGCCGCCCTTCGGCTTGCTGTGGAAGGTGTGCAGGCGGCTGCCAACGACCCCGACCGGCGCTTGGAGCACTTGGTTCGAGGAAGCGATGAACTGCGTGCCAGCCACTTGACCATGGAATCCCGACTCATCGAATGGGCCGGCCTCTTCTTCCCCATGTCAAAGGTTGAGGACCGTGCTGCCTACGTGCGCACCGTCGCTCAAAGCGAACAGCCAGCGGCGTTTGCCGAAGCCATGGGCATCGACGTGCCTGCAGAACTCCCTTCCGAAAAAGAATGGAAATCGTTGGTGGAGTGGGCTGAAAACGCTGCACAAGCCAACGGGCGTCTCGACCGAATGGAAAACGCCCTGCGCTGGTTGGCAGAGGAGCACCTTCCTTCGGTGTCGGCCCTTGTCGGTCCGCTGTTGGCCGCTCGACTTTGTGTGGAAGCGCACGGTCGGGCAAGGCTGGCTCGCTTGCCGTCAGGAACCGTTCAAATTCTTGGGGCAGAGAAGGCGTTTTTCCACCACCTCAAGACCGGCGCACCTTCGCCCAAGCACGGCCATATTTTCATGCACCCGTGGATCAGTCGCTCACCCCGTTGGGTTCGAGGAAAGATTGCCCGAATGTTGGCTGGCAAAATCAGCATTGCAGCAAAGATCGACGCCTTCGAAGGCCAACCGTGGGGCGAAGTTGAGGTGGCGAAGGTGGAAGAGCGGGTCGAAGCCCTACGAGAAGCCAACAAGCAACCACCGTCTCGACGTTGAGGGGTTGACGTCATGGGTGGAGGAAAGAAACGACGCCAACGGGGGCCCCAACAGCTCTCTTCAGCGGTCCGCCTTGACCGTCGAACGCTTTGGACGCTCAACGCCGTTCCCGGTGAAGCGGTTTACGGCGAATCCTTGCGCCGTTTTTCGGGAAAGGAACATCGACGCTGGGACCCAACCCGCTCCAAATTAGGCGCTGGCATGTTGAGAACCAAAGGCGACCCTGCCCACCTCTTGCCGGAGCAAGGCGAGACCGTGCTCTACCTCGGTGCAGGACACGGGACTTCCGTCAGTCATCTCTACGACCACCTCTGCGGCGATGGAAACCGATTCGGTGGGCGATTGGTGTGCGTTGATTTGGCGCCCCGATGCCTGCGAGATTTGACCTTCATGGCCAAGCACCGTCCGGGTTTGGTCCCTGTTCTCGGTGATGCCCGTCGCCACCATGCGTGGGGTGTTCTCTTGCCCACAAGGGTTCCTTGGCTCTTTCAGGACGTGGCTCAAGCCGGTCAGGTTGACATTTTTCTCTCGGCCTGTGAGCGATTTCTTCAACCGAATGGCATGGGTCTTCTTTCCCTCAAAGCCGCCAGTGAACGCTGGACGGGGGAGGGTGAAACGGCGCTGTTCCAAAGCGTTGAGGACCGGTTGCTTGAACACGGTTACACGGTCGAGGAAGTGGTTGAATTGACGGGATACGAAGACAACCACCGTCTGTTCCTTGTTCGAAAGCCGGAGGCTTGAGCGTGCCAGAACTCCCAGAGGTTGAAACGGTTCGGCAAGGTCTCCTGCAAGGCATGCTCAACAAGACGTTTGACGATGTTCTGGTTCGCAGAGAAGGGCTACGCTACCCCTTTCCCGAAGACCTCCCCACGCTTGCTGGAACCACGGTGGTTGATATCCGACGACGAGCGAAATACCTCTTGTTGGACCTTGACGACGGCCGAGTTCTTCTTTCGCACCTCGGCATGAGCGGACGATACACCCTGTTTGACAGCGATGAAGCAGCGGCCGCAAAACCACTGCTAAGGACGGTGAACGGTGGTGTGCCGGTGTCGTCTTTTGGAGACCAAACGGGCCACGGAGGCAAACACGACCATCTAGAATTCATCTTCACCGACGGTTCTCGAGCGGTGTACACCGACCCGCGCCGTTTTGGCATCGTCGACCTCTTCCCCTCCGAAGAGGAGGCCACGCACAAATTGCTGGCTTCGCTTGGCCCCGAACCGTTTGACCCGTGGGGAGCCAAGGACCTTGCAAGCCGTTTACAGGGCCGAAAGACAGCGGTAAAACTCGCCTTACTCGACCAGAAGATCGTCGTTGGTGTAGGGAACATCTACGTCTGTGAATCCCTTCACCGGGCCGGCATTTCACCGCGTCGTGAGGCAGGTGGTTTGGTTCGCAAAAACGGAGCACCAACCAAGCGGTTGGAAGTCTTGGTGGGCCACATCAAAGACGTTATCGATGAAGCGATAGAAGCAGGCGGCTCTACACTGAATGATTTTGCCAGCGTCGATGGGACCTTGGGCTATTTTGCTCATCAGTTTGCCGTGTATGGCCGAGAAGGACAACCGTGCGAGAAGTCGGGTTGTGGCGGGGTGGTGCGTCGAATCGTTCAGAGCAACCGCTCGACATTTTTCTGCCCCACTTGCCAGCGTTGACTACACCGTGGTCAACACGCTCAAAGCGAAACCCCAGAGCACCAAGGCGGTCAGGCGATGAATGAGCGCGGCTCGATGCTTGAGTTGGTCCAGCCACGTGCTTCCCGTCAAGACCAACGCAACGAGCATGTACCAGACGGCATCGATGGTCATGCCCAATAAACCGACAGCGGCTTTGGACATGAGATTCATGTCGGGTTGGAGGACCTGCGCCAGCACGGCCACGAGGAACAAAGCAATTTTTGGATTGAAGAACGCAATGGCAAAGCCTTCTGCAAAGCCTTGGGCCGACGAGCCGAGGTCTTCATTGAACAACGCATCGTGATTAGCGTTCCACATGGACCAACCGTACCACCCCAACAAGGCGCAACCGATCAGTTGCAGGCCAGTGAAAACCGATGGTGCTTCTTCGAGCAAGACGATGAGGCCAAACACGGCCATGCCAGCGTAGAGACCGAAACCCAGGCCGTGGCCTAACGCACACATGACGCCTTGACGACGGCCACCGATCATCGTGTTGCGGAGGACGACCATCAAACTGGGTCCAGGGGACACGGCCCCGAGAAAAAACACGGTGCCTGCCGCCAAGAGCACGTCCCAGGCCACCGGCTCCATGGCCAACCCACGGGTTGCACGCCATCAACCTTGGCGGGTTTCTCAGAGGAGGTACAGGGTCACACCGTTGCCGGATTGACGGGCCTTCTCAGATCGGGCAAAGTCAAGACTCCAACGCAGCATTGACGCATTGGCATGTCGGTCTTGGATGACGCGAAGGTAGGCCTTTTGCAGTGCACGGACGGAACTTGGTTCGTTGTGTTGGTTCTCCATGATACGAGCAAATGCGGTTTACCCTCTTTAATGTTGTTTTCTGTGCATCATCTGCGCATCACGGTGAGAATAATGCGTTTTTAGGAATTTCTTTTCCGGAAAAGTGAATTCCGGTGTTCAACTTACACCGGTTAATCTACGTCGAGATCTCGACACCTCATCGGGCGACATGCCTCTTTTTCGATAGACTCTGAAGGTCGTAGGCCCTCGCGGTAAGGCCGCTTCCTTCGCCCGCTGAGCAGCTCGCTTGAACACACGAAAGCCCCCCATGGTCTGGTCTTGCTGGTACCCGGGCGGGAACACCACGCCGACCTCTTCCAGTTCCCGTTGGGCCCTCAGGGTTGAAGTGCGGGCTTTCTTGGCCCTTCCAGCCAAGGCTTTCAATCCAAAACTGAGGGAAACCTCTGCTTCGCGAAGGTTCTCTTCACCCTTCCATACGCTGTTTTTCTTCTTCTTGCCCTTCCGGGTGTTGATGCGTTCGAACCACCGGTCACATCGCAGGGTGGGTTGTTTGACCACCCTGAACGTGCTCACGTCTACGGCCGCCAATCCAGGCGCAACGTGATTGTAGGCACCGACATCAAGGCCGACCCATGCTGGCCGACCGTCGGGCAACAGGGTTTGGGATTGTGCGACCTCACCTGCAGCATCACCCAGTTTGGTGGTGGTGGTGTGTCCAAAGAAGACGGTGCGAGCGGGGTCGACAGCGCTTTCATGCTGGAACCACTCCTTTCGAATCCAAAGCAACTCTTTCTCACCCTGCATGTCAAGCGGCATGCGAGGGTCATAGCCGGCATGAACGAGGCGAATGTGGTCGAGAACAATCTGTGTGGGGAGGTTGTCAAGCCACATGAAATCATCCAGCATGGTTTGCTTTGCCTGCCATAAATCGCCCTCGGCCTGAACAATGTAGGAGGCATACGTGGATTTTCCTCCCCGCTTCATCCACGGTTGCCACGCTTCGAAGGAGCCGTCCATCTGAACCGATTGCACTGCCATCTGTTCGTGGTTCCCTTTCAGACAGATGATTTGAGGATGGTCTCGCAACAACGCCACCAGTCCGGCCGAGTTCGGTCCACGGTCGATCATATCACCCAAGCAAACCATGCGATCCTCTGGCCCGAGATTGAGTCGGTGGAGAAGCGCTCGGAAGGTGGCCAGGTGGCCGTGAACATCGCCCACCACGTAGAGGCGGTGCCCGTCGTCAAGACGTGCCTGTAAATCCGCCTCAAGTGAGGGGTCTCGCAGCGAAGGGCCAAGGGGCAGATTCAACTTGCAACTCAAGCTGTTCACCGAAGAGATGTTCTCTTCGTGCTACCGTTGTTTGAATCCCTATATGTTCTTCCCCCTATGGCGGGGGGGAAAAGGCCGGTTTTGCGACCTTTTCACGAACCTTGGGTTCACTCACCGGCCGTTGAATCGGCGGCTTCTTCGGACGCTTCTTCAGCGGCTTCGGAAGGCTCATCTTCAGCAGAAGCGGAGAAGTCCTTGTCTTCCTCGGTGGGTGTGTTGGCAGCACCAACCATGCCGACGCCAATCATGGCGATACCGGCAACCCAGAAGAAGAGGGTGACAAAGTCAATCCACGAGTCGAAGTTCGTCCAATAGCTCAAACTGTCTTGGTTCTGCACGATGGCGCTCTCCATCTCTTCTGCATCGCTGTCGCCGATCATCGAAGAAGACTTGATTTCGAACACGGGAACCAGGTCGCTCATGCTTGGTGTGCTGGCTTGGCTGGTGTGCGCTCGTGTGTCCAAGTAGAACGTTGAGGACGATTCACCGGCGATGATGAGGCCAGACAATTGCTCGGCCTGCATCGTGATTTCACTGCCGAAGTAAACGGGTAGTGCACCTGGGGTCGCATCGAGCAGACTGTAGGTTTCCAAGAGGTTGGCTTGGATGTTGCGTTCGGTAGCGACCACGGTGGCGGAATAGTCGTCAACGGGGATGCCCTTGACTTCGCTCGTACCAACCTTGGTGACGTCGGCCACAGCGTAGCCGCTGACGTCGACCTTGTCGCCGCTGCCGGTCAGGAATCCACCGGTGGTGCCGACCAAGGACTCCTGCGTGATGAGTCCATAGGTCGCAGCAAACATGGCGTCGTTGCGCCACGAGAGTTGGGTTGAACCGTCTTCAGCCAGGGTTTCGCCTTGGTCGCAATCGCCACCTTCACCGGTGCACATGGTGTAGTTTGTACCGTCGCCGTTGGCGATGTCTGGTGAACTGTAGTAGGTCTCGTTGGTCTCAAGCGATGTCCATCCAACGGTCATGTCCATGGGGTTGCCCGTGGCCAAGAAGGCGTTGACAGGGTCGTGCCAGCCCAAGAGCCAGTTGTTGAAGGACTGGGTGAGGTAGGGCGTGGTGCCGAAGTTGTCGATGAGATAACTTGGCACGAAGGAATCTGCCGTTGTACCGTAGATGGGTCCCATCATGAGGGCTCGAACAGCGGTTGCTGCGTTGGTGTCAATGCCGTAAAGCGCTCCAATGGTTGCAGCGTCCCACACCAATGGGGCAGCGGGTGAAGGAGGGTTGGTCGTGAAGTCCAATGGAGGCGTCATGCCGGAAAGTTCTCCGTAAAGGAAGATGGCTGCGCCACTGTCCGTGGTCAAACCAAGCGGGCCGTACAAAAGGTTGCCAGATTGCTCTTGCGTGAGGTCAACAGGATCGTTGCCGTAGAGGGCGCTCCATGCACCGCCGAGGTTGAGTGAACGTTCCAAGTAAGGATCGCCAACAGGGCTCATGCCACCAAAGGTTTGGTTCACAAATTGTTCTGCGTTCATGGTGCCCACGCCGCCAAGGAGGCCGAGTTGGGCGGAGGATGCGGAGGTTGCCCATCCAGCAACCCATCCAGCGACTGCACCGTATTGTTCGGCGGTCATGTTGTAGGCGGTCATCACGTCAACGGCTTCCATGCCGAGGAAGGCGACCATGCCAAAGGCGGTGCTTTCAGCGTTGGTGGCGACGATGCCCGTGGGGGTGTCGGTCATGTGGCCGTCGATCATGAGACCAACAGCGTTCACGCCGGTCATGTCGACGCCGACAAGGTTGTGGAGTCGGTGGGCGAGGTCGTCGTTGTTGGTGAGGTTGGCGTCTGCACCGCCGCCGTAGGCTTGGAAACTTGCTCCGACGGTTGCGTACATGACCCAGTCTCGAACAAAGGTCGTGTAGAAGTCGGGCATGGTCCCTTCCTCGTTCATGGCGACATAGCCATAGGTGTTGGCTCGTGCCATCACCGTGGAATTGGACGGGTCAGCGAACACATCGGAAATCATCATTTCCGGTGCACCAAGGCCCATGAAGGCCACGGAGCCGAGTGGCGTCATCAACGAGATGTTGAAGTTCGGGTCGGCTGGGTGGGACGTGCCGGTCATGGCGGCGTCGAGGCTGCCTTCCGTGAAGCCGGCCAAGGAGTTGAATGCGTTGTTCAGGACCGAATCGTTGTTCACGGCCATGATGCCAAGACCGGTGTCAGAGTTCGCCACGGCAGTTTGAGCTTGGCTGGCCCATGAGTGGCACGGAATGGCATCCGGTGTTCCGTCGCCGTCCATGTCGGCCGTGCACATGTGGCCAACGGTGGCGGTGCCGGCCTGCGTGGTGTTCATGTCCTGGAGAACCATTTGAACGGCGAAACCGATCTTGGTCAGGTCCATGATGCCACCCATGGCCAAGCCGGTTGCACCGATGACTTGGGTCTGGAAGGCGATGTTGAGTTGGCTGACCTCGGTATCACAAGGGACGGCGGTGTCAGCAGCACACTCGAAGGATTTGACGGAGTTGTAGGTCAACTCGCCAGCGGTGGCGTCGTAGCCGGTGATGGTGCGGGTGGTGGTGATGTCGTAGGTGACCGGTCCAATCTTTTCGTAGGTTGGCGCAGCACCGGAGGCCATCACATCAGCGACGTTGGTGATGGAGTAGCCGTAGAAATCACGAGAGGATGTCGAGACGGCCCAGTCTTCTTCGGCTTCCGTACAGTCGGCATCAGCGCAAGCGCTGTCCTTTGAGAAGGACTCAAAGTTGTCTTCAACGGCGCCTTCAACGGCACCGGTGGCCAATGGGGCAAGGGCAGCAACGTTCAGCAGAACCAGGACGATTCCGGCAATCAGCATGTTTCGGGGTGACATTAGCGTTGTCATAAATGAACGTCGGACCGTTGAGGTTATAATGATACACCCTTCATATACGGTTACAAGCGATTTTGAACGGTTTTTGGAGTTGTTCGAAAGCGGTTCTTTCAAACATGAACTCTTCTTGAAATCTTCATAGTATAACAACAAATAGAAGATTTTATAAAGGTAAACGCATAATGACATTTTATCCGAGGAGGGTCGAGCATGAGAAACACGACAAAACCCGTGCGAAATGTAGCCAAGCGGCCCTTCCGTAAACGCCGTTGATTCAACGATCCACGGCACTGGCGATTTGGCGTTTGACACCCTGAGTGCAACCGCTGTCTCGCCGGGAACTGCAAGGAGGCATGGTGTAGTGGATAGCATCAGGGGCTTCGGATCCCTGGACCCCGGTTCGAATCCGGGTGCCTCTGCCAGTTCCCAACCATTGGGGCATGGTGTAGTGGAGAGCATATTGGTTTGCGAGACCTTTGACCCGGGTTCGAATCCCGGTGCCCCAGCCTATTCGACGCACGGCGGTGCAAAAACGCAACACAGGAGAGAGACCTATGAACAACGAACATGAAACGAATAACGAAACGAAACAACACGCCAAGCCCGACACCTTCGTGATGGGCAGAGAAGGGGAGTGGTTCGTGGCCAACGGCTACACCCATCCCGACGAACTGATTGACCACGACGCGAATTTGGACGAACCCGCAGCCTTCTTTGGCATCTTTGCGGCGTACAATCAGCACAACATTGCAAACGGTACCAGATGGGACACATGGCCGAGTTGGGAGCTCTGTTTGACGGAGATGGACATTGGCTTGCACTTCTTGATGCCCGAGATTGACACCCACAAAGATTGGGTGCAAAGAGAGCACTGGCTTGCTTTAGCAGAGACGCTCCACGACCATCCGTCCATTTCCATGGACGGCTACACCATCACGATACAAGGCCAGCACGGTCACACCTTCGCCTTTGATTTCAGTGTTGAACTCGAGGCGTGGGGTGCACCGGGAACCTATGCGGGGCACAAGGCCGACATGGTGGCCTTTGCCAAGAAACCCAAAGCATGGATGTGGGCGGTGCCGCTGTGGTCCTATGCCGACAACGTCGGTCACTCACTCGGCCCGTATTGGACCTGCCCCGACTACATTCCCGAGTACGGAGGCAAATCCACGATTTACACGCCTGACGATTACTTTTGCATCGACGGCGTCAACGAGACCTTTCCTTCCAACCTGCTCTCGTTGATGCATCTCTGTTTGGAGGACCACCACATTTGGGTCATGCAGTACAAGGATGCGCTGGCGACGGAGGAATACACCGAGAGGATGGAGAGGGAATGGCCGGGTGGAAGACCTGAAGATTACGAATACCAATGAAAAAGGAGAGAAGAACATGAAGAACACAAACAACGAATGGATGAAGCTGATGATGCTGGTGATGGAGTATTTCACACTCCAAAACGAGTTGACCAAATTGAAAATTGAAGAGTTCAGTGAATGGGAGCCTCCCGCTTTCGAGTGCGAAGAGTGCTTTGCCAAAGCGGTGGAAGAGGCTGCCCAAACGGTGGAAGAAGCCGTTCAAGGTGAACACGAATTTGACGACGACTTTCAGGGGGACTGGGCATGATAGCCAACTGGAAACCCAACCCGTCCGCCCCGCTGTGGTATGGCGAAAGACCAGGTGAGCCGCAAGGCCCCTTCTTTGTTGACCTCGCCAT
>JASLVM010000057.1 GCA_030741355.1 Candidatus Poseidonia sp.
CACTTGCGAACGAATTCACCAACCTTGCCCAGCGAGACCTCGGTCTTGGAAGCGGTAGCACCACCTTTTCATGGACACCCCTCACCGACACCTCCGGCACGGTAGGTTGGACGTTGGACATCGACCAGCAACATCTTGAGAACGCCACACTGAATGTTTCCGTTTGGATCGTTGAGGCGGCGGCTGACTTTGAAGAGGGCACCAACGGCTTGGGCACGTATCCCCACATCGTTCACCGGATGATGGGGGTGGGTGATGCATTGCAAGGCACGGCCGTGGTCGACTTGCCTGCAGCCTTTGATGACAACGATTTGGAAATCCACCTCATCTACGAAATCATGCCTGTCGCCCCTGAAGAACCGGCCCAACCGACCGAAACAGAAGAAGAAAGCGAGGACACGCCTGCGCTTTCCATGTTCTCATCGATTCTCGTGGTTTCCTTGGCCGTTGCTTTCAGCCGAAGAGATCGCCCAAGTCGTTGAAGTTCAACGCTCTACGGGCATCGCCGTCAGCTCGTGGACGTCGGTCGTCGGTGTAGTCAATTTGGAGTTGCCAGCGGAGAGGGAGCACATCTCGGGGAGGTGTGACCACGTCCACATAATTCCACCATCGAGGTGGAGCCCCTCGAACCCGCTGCCGGTCCTGGGTGTCACGCAGAAGGTCCGTGAGTTGGAGGCGGGCGTTCGGACGAGGATGATCACGACGAACGAAGATACTGTCAGGCCCCTGTTCATCGTCCTTCACATATCCAAGAACTCTTGAAATTCTGGCAAGAAAGTTGCGTTCTAGAGGCGAACGTACCGTGATTTGCAACGCTGCGTGCTCGAAACTAAGTGGCATGCCGTCTTCATTGGGAATGCGAACGATGGAACCCAATGGCTGGTGGACAAGAACCTCCCATGCTCTGGCAAAGACCTCGCACCAGCGCCGTTCACCGTCCCTCATGTCGCCTTCATCATGAACGTCGTCAAATCGGCGGTGGTTCATCATGTGGTGGTAGCGGCGGCGAAAATATCCCTCGTGCACCCCGCCAAAAAATTCTCCACGCTCGCGGAGGCCAGAACTCCCGGGAATGTAGGGGTGTACCGTGTTTCGCCAAGCGGCCACCACCTCGTCCAGAGGGAAGGTTCCGTCCCGATCAAAACCTGCGTGGTATCGGGCATTCCACCGTTGTGAATAACGCGAGCGACGGCGGTGATGGCGATTTCGCATGAGGAGTTCGTGCAGGCCGCGCCCCGGCCGGCGTTCTTGTTCGAGTTCTCGACGCTCCCAATACCATTGGAAGTCTCGCGCAGCGTGACGATGTTGTGGCCCCATGTCATCGATGCCCAAGGCATCCAGCCACGCAAGAGGGATGTTTTGCCGAGGGAATCCAAAGGGCGGTTCGTGCTGAAGAAGTTCTTGCAAACTCCCGATATCGTGAGACGCCTCAACGTCGTTCACCATGGAAAGAAGAACACCGCCGATGGTGTCGCCCAAGGGGACGGTTTCGGCGATGCGCCCGCTGTGGATGCAGATTGGATGTTTTGCGTTCGGGTCGATGTCGACGAGATGTTGGATGGTGTACGGTGCACCGTGTTGGCCGGATTCCACAGCGATTTCATACAAGTGGCCGAGGCGCCCAACCACCAAGGCTTTCGCGTGTTGAACGAAAATTTTGCTGTCAAGGCCGTTCATGATTTGATGGTAAAACTCCAACGATCTGACCAACGGTGCCGTTGGCTGATGGGGTGCGGCATAAGCGACCGACCAGTTGTGTTGCAAGCCCAGCAAAAGGCGCCCTGCTTCGCTGTTCAACGGTGAAAGCGTGATTGAAATCAAGAAGGCCCAGAGGACGGGGTTCGTTGGGACTTGGATCAGGCGGAGTTTTCCCGACGGGGTGCGCACTCGGATACGGACGTTCTTTCGATTGATGTCCATCGCCCACTTTTGCGTATCTGCTCGGTTTTGGGCTGATTCAAGCGCTCGCCAGCCTCGCATCCAGGGTGTATCGTAGGCCTCGAACAATCCCGGCGGGTGGTTTCCAAGTGCGTTTTGAAACATCCCTTCGAGGTTCCCCGGCTGTTGTTCAAACATGCGGGTTTGGATATCATGCGACCACGCCATCATGGGAACACATTCAGCGGATTCCATGGAAAGCGTGCGGTCCACTTTCAGTCGATTCGAAAGCCATGTCAGCATGCTGGCCAACGGGCGGTAATGGGAACGAAGTTCACGTTGACCGCGGGGGTGCCGTTGCATGAGAGGATGGTGCCCTCCGAGGTTTGGGTTCACCGATGAAATGCCGAGCAAGAGGGCGGGAATGTCCCAACCCTTTCGAGCATCGTAGCGACCCAGCAATGAGAAAACGATGGCAAGACTCAGCCCGTGCAGAGGAACGCCATTCAAACTCCACATCGAATCCATGTAACGAAGCATGGAGCCGTCGATGAAGCCAATGCCATCTCGCAGCATGCTCTCCTGAACAGGCGAAAGATTGTCACCCCGTTCAATGGCCTCGACCAAGGTTTCGAAATCCTCAACAGAGGAGGGATAGGTGGCAATCGGGTCTTTTTCTTGCTCCAAACGAGCCCACTGGACATGTTCGGAGTGTTCAACGTTGGTTGAAAGCGTGTTCCATCGTCGCTTCGATGTCCCACTTGGGCCACCGAACAACGCCATGGCTCGTTCATGCTCTTCAACCCGAAGATGGGGTTGAAAGCCTCGCTGCGGTTGATAGTCGATCATCGACTGGCAAAGTGGGCAGACAGCCTCCTGTTCTTTTGATTCAGGATTGTGCTTGCAGTCAATATGGCGTACGCTCTGCATAAGAGAGACATTGGTCTAGGATATATGAACGTGCTAACCCCAATATTCGTTCAACACGGCCCGGAATTGTTCAATATCATCGTCGGTGATGTGGAGGTGAATCACGATTCGAATTCGATTGGCTGAGAGGTCGAACATGTCGATGCCGTGTTCAGCAAATTTGGCCACCACCTCTGCAGCTGATTCGGTGGTTTCTGCATAGACCATGTTGGTCTGTACCGAGGAGAGGTCCACCGAGAACATGGGGAGGGCGTTGAGCATGTTCGCCACGACCTGGGCTCGGCCGTGGTCTTCCGTCATGCGTTCTACATGGTGATCAAGAGCGTGCAGGCAACCGGCTGCGAGCAAACCCGCCTGGCGCCATCCTCCTCCGAACATCTTCCGCCACCGATGAGCTCGAGCGATGAATTCAGACGAGCCGACCAACACCGAACCCACAGGGGCCCCCAGGCCCTTGGAAAAACAAATCGAGACGGAGTCATAATGCTCGCACATCCGAGCGACATCAACGCCCGTGGCCAGCGAGGCGTTGAAAATACGGGCGCCATCGATGTGGGTTTTGCAGTCCAATGCTTTGGCGACCTTGGCGATCTCATCAAGGGTTGCTTGGTCGTAGCACGCACCACCACCCAAGTTGGATGTGTTCTCCACGCAAACGAGCGACCCGTTCGGATAGTGGCTGCCCGAGCCTTCCGCTTTGCGAACGGCCTGACGGACCTGCTCGGGCGACATCAAGCCCCCGACACCGTCAACCAGGGCGATGGAGGCGCCGCAAAGGGCAGCGTAGCCACCGCCTTCATAGCGGTAGATGTGAGCCGTTTTATCGCACACGATTTCATCACCAGGAACGGTGTGTGTTCTCAGCGCAATGGCGTTTGACATGGTGCCAGACGCAATGAACAAACCCGCTTCCTTCCCGAACATCTTCGCCACACGTTCTTGCAGTTCAATCACGGTCGGGTCATCGCCCAACACATCGTCACCCACAGCAGCACCCAACATCGCCTCTCGCATGGCTTGCGTCGGTTGCGTGACGGTATCGGAACGGAAATCAATTCTCGATGAAGGGTGTTCGCGCATGAAAACGCCTCTACGCCCTCCTTCATGAATGCGGTGTTACAACAACTTGAGATGGCCGGTCAACTCATCGAGGGCGGTTTCATCAAACGGCCCGAGCGCCAGAACCGTCGCCGAGCCCCGAGGAATCTGTGTGTGGCCCGCATCGTGAACAATGTGCGTGGGGATTCCACGGCGTTTGGCTTCCTTTTGGAGCGATTCAAAATCGTCTGCTCCAGGCGTCTTGAGGCATATTTTCTTCTGACCTGAGGCCAACCATGCTTCGATTTCTGATGGGTGGGAAACACCACCGTTGAGGAAGGCTTGAACCGATGCATGACCGACTTGAGCGGCCATTTTCCCCTTCCCCATCTTCAGGGACTGGTTGACGACACAGACCAATTTTACAGGTCCGCCCCCAGTGCGCCGAGAAGGAGGAGGGGCGGTCAAACGATGAAGAAAGGAACGCAGACCCATATTCACCTCTCCTCAAAGTGTGCTCAAATGCCGTACCAACGTGTCCATGGTCCGGCGGGGGCCGAGTAAGCCAAGCACGGTCACCGTTCCTGCTGGGATTTCCGTTCGGCCGGCATCCGTGACAAGGTGGGCATGACAAGCCGAAGGTATCGAAGCATGCAGTTCCCGGAGAGCGGCAAGGTCTTCAGCAGCGAGGACGATTTTTCTCGAGCCTCCGGCCCGCCATCGCTCCAACAAACGCGTTCGACGTGCTGCACGGACCACTTCGACGGCGGCGTGAGCGCACTGGGCGGCAATTTTCCCTGTGCTCAACGCCAAATCTTGGCGGACGATGAGGGCCATGGTTGGCGCGTCATGCATCGATGCCATGCACCTCACCAACCGCAAGCAATTCGTTCTCCGATGCTGCTAATCCGCTGAGGAAGTGGTGAAGTGAAGGCGCCATCCAGACCACGAAGACGAGGTTGCCAAGGGCGTGAACGACGTCAAAGGGCAGCCCCTGTCCGAGTAAGACCATGAAGGCCGAAGGCGTCATCGTTGAGGTCACCAGCGACAGCGTAGAAACGAAGCCGAACAACACAGCCGAGACAACGGAAAGAACGGCCAAGCGTGGAAGTTGAAGTTGGTTGTTCTGGACAAGGTTTGCCCGAGCACCGATCAGGGCCACGAGAGACCATCCGGCGGCTTGGAAGAGCGTCCACCAGCCGTGGCTGATGAGCAGATTGGACAGAAGGGTGGCGAGAATGGCAAACGCTACGCCTCGTCGAGCCCCGAGATGAGCACCCACCAAAAGGGCCGCAACCGTGAGGGGCTGCACGTTGGGAAGGGGTTGCATCAACACGCGCAAGGCCGCTATCGCGACGACCAAGGTGGCCAACATGCCCATGGTCATACGATTGGTGCGGGAGCCGCCCACGAAGAAAACAAAGGCCAGACTCACCAAAGCGATGTCCATCAAGGCACTTGCGAAAGGCGTCAACACGGGACCGTGGACGCCGAGGGCTTGGAACATATCTCCTCCGAGAAGGGCGACAGCCTTGAGCATTGCCACCATCAAGCAAGGCTCCAACGCACTACAACGGTCGAATCGATGGAGGCATCATCCACGGCGAGCGTCCCCCGCTCACCGTTGAGGAAATATTCCCATCCCGACCCCTCTGTTTCGTTGATGGAAAGCAAATACAGTCCAAGACCGGTTTCTTGTGAAACAAGGGGGATATCGGACGCCCGAGCCGCCTCTGTGGTGAGGCTCCACACGGTTTGATGACCAACCAGGCCACCAATCGTCACCGGCCCATCTGGAAATTCAAACACCACGATTTGCGTACCCAACCATGCTTCTGGCCATGAGTCGTCCCATTCTGTGGTGGCTGGAGCGTTGTCTTCAACCAACGCAGAACTCCATGTTCGAGAGACCTCCGGGAGCATCATCAACGCCACCACCAGCACGGACAGAGAGAACAAACGCCAAGAAGAGGAGAAGGCCCCTTTTCGTGCAAAGAAAGCGGAACCTCCTACGGCCGAGGCCAGAACGACCATGCCCAAAAGGGCCCGTCCATCCAGTTGGTCGGAAGGTTGGTTTTCGGAGGGTGTTGAAGCCGTTGAATAGGCCATCAACACACCGGCGTCATTTCCAAGGAATAACCACTCACCAACGCTTGCCGGTGATGACGTACCGTAGCCATCGTACGGTGTTGAGAAAGACTCAGCCATCGTGAACCAGCCCGATGTGTTGAGTTGGGCAAGCACCCATCCCTCGCCAGGTGAATTCACCGGGGCGTACAGGGCCGTCGTCGAAACGCTGGCCATCTCACCGTTCACCTTGGTTGGCAGTCGGTCCACGACCGAACACGTTGATGCGCAACGGACGGAGGTCAACCCTTCGTTATCACCGAAGATGACCGTCTCTTCCATCAGCAGCGGAATGGCAGGAGAACCGCCCGATGTTTCCACATCATCCAACACGCCAGAGGTCATGTTGTAGGTCTGAATGGTACTGGAGGTGAGATGCTGGACATGCAAAAACAGGCGGTCATTGAGTTGGACAGGAGCATGCCGAAGTGGCCCTGAGAGGTTGATGCTGTTCACCGTAACACCATCGACGCCCACTTGCCAAAGATGGCCGGTTTCACTTCCCGTCCAATAATGCCCCTCAGCGAAGGTCACGCCGTTGCGCCAACCAAGGCTCAAGTTCACGCTGAAATCCACTTCGCCGTTGCCCAGACACAGGCGCACCAACCCGTTTCGAGTGGGGACCACCACATGGTCGGCCTCGAGAAGGGGCGCTCCCGTGATCCCCCATCCATCCACGGTTGTGCTCACCGTCCACGCCAACGTCCCGTTTCCAGGATGGAGGGCGGAAAAATCCCCGTTGGCCCAACCGACGAGCAACAGGTCGGGCCACGAACCGCATGCACCGGTCCCGGCGCTTTTCAGCATCAGGGGAGCCATGTCGTGTTGGGTGGTCGTGTTGCTTCGGTACGTCCACTCCAGTGAACCGTCATGAGAGAAGGCTTTGACTTCGGGACGGTCGGTTCCTGTCCAAAACCCCGAGGTGCGGACATAGACGCGTTCCTCATCGGTGATCGGTGAGGTCGTGATGTACCCCGGTCCAAGGTCAACGGACCAGCCCGCCGTCCAGGTGGCCGCGCCGGAAGGAGCGAGAAAGACCGCGAGGAGCAGCGTGCACAGAAGCGCAGAACGCCTCATGAAACCTCACTCCAACGCGGCTTGAATAGCAGCCCTTAGCAAGGCGCTGACTTCCTTTCCATCAGCTCCACCCGCCGCCTGCATGACCACGCCCATCAACGGGCCCATGGCGCCCATGCCTCGTTCCTTGACGAACTCCAGACGTTCAGCCACGATGGCGTTGATGACGTCTTCCAAGCCGCCTATATCGGCAGGTGCAAGGTCGTGTTTCTCGCAGTACGCTTTCAACTCCTCAGGCGTGACATGCCGTCCTTGATGAGCTTCTACGACGCCATCCACATGGTCACGAGCAAGATGTCCGCTTTCGCGAAGCGCCAAGATTCCCGCAAGTGTTTCAGGATGCTCCTCATCATGATTCAACAGCAGAGCCGCCCATGCTTTCGCGGGCAAGCCCTCGACTCGTTCGCAGAAAACATCGTCAAGTTCCCGAGCCAACAACTGGTCGGACTGGTCGGTTGAAATATCGTAGGAAGCGAGGCGTTCGGTTCGCTCTTGGTCCGACATGGGGAGCGTCTCGAGGACGGTTTGCCAGTCTTCGCCAGACAACGGCTGTGGAGGAACATCCGTTTCGGGATACATTCGTGAGCGCCCGGGTAAAGGTCGCATGGGAGCGGTGGTGCCGTCTTCAGGGGCCCCTTTCTTCACCACCACGTTTCGAACTTCTTGTGGGATCCTGTGCCACGCCATTCGAGCGCGTTCCAGCACGGCTTCCAAGGCCAATGTGGCTTGCCAATCCGGAGCACAGCACAGAACAAAGGCATCGTCCTGACCCAAAGCAAGTTCGGAACGAACGGCGTCGACTTCCTCGGACGTGATGCCGTAGGCAGGAAGTTCGTCGGCGTGGAAGATGCCTTTCACGCCCGCAAGTTTTGCGGCTCCAGCCAATTCTCGGCCGAGACGAGGGAGTTGAGCACCGTCTTCGTCGGGCATGTTCTTACCCAGTTTTCCAAGCAGCCCCTTGAGTGGAAGGGCCATCATCACCGATCCGGAGGCCATGCTCTCCGCCACCATGCCCGATGACGTGCCTGAGAACGCCGAGGAGACGTCGTGCAACGAAAGAGGCAGGTGTTGGCTTACGGCCTGAGCCACCTCGTGTTCAACCGTGGCCTCGTCAAGGTCTCGGTGAGGAGGGAGAGGAGGAAGGTTCAGGGCTGAACGGAGGTCGTTTGCCAGACGATAAAAGTGGAGTTGACGGGCCATTTCAAGACGAATGATCTGAGGAATCCAACTCAAGTCCTGACAGCCTTTGATTTCGACCCGGTCGCCGGCCCCGATGGAGACGTTCAGGTCTTGTCGAATGCTGCCAAGGCCACGGCGAACTCGGCGTGTTTGGCGAAGCACGCGGCCCAAGGCTTTCGCTGTGCTTTTGGCGTGGTCAGGAGAAAGAACGTCCGGCGAGGTGGCGATTTCAATCAGTGGTAGACCAAGTCGGTCGAGGTTGTACAAGACTTGTTGGCCGTGGGCGGTGCTCACGGTGTCCAGTTTGCGGGCGCTGTCTTCTTCCAGACAGACGACGTCGACGCCGACCGTTCCTTCCTCGGTCTCCAACACACCATCGGTAGCGATGAGGGAGGTGCGCTGAAACCCGCTCGTGTTTGAGCCGTCAACGACGGTTTTTCGCATCGTTTGAATGAGAGAAACCGGTTTTGATTTGAGCAAGGCGGCGACGGTCAGCGTGATGTCAAGCGCCTCTTCGTCAAGGGCTAACGGAGGCTGTTCGTCCAGTTCAATGAGACCGGCGTTTGGGGATTGTGCGTAAACAAAGGTGCGGTTTCGCTTGGACTCAAAACGTGCAGCTACGTCCACGGCCCCTCCTTCGCCTCGGCTGGCTCGCAAACGCCGTTCAAACCGGGGCCAATCTTCGGGAAGGGTGTCGACCGTGATGTCGTAGAGTTCACCGCTTTGCCTGGAGTGGAGTTTGCCGGTGGCCAATTGTTGGTGAACTTCAAGGCCGCACATGAACCCAAGTTGTTCTGGGTCCAAGGCCGAGGAACGATGGACTTCGCCTTGCGGTTCATCGGCCATGGTCATGCGAAGCGCTCACCCTTCATGAGCACAACCCTTGATTGAAACTCAAACAACCTGTAGGGTATCGTAACCCGACGGTCGCATCATGCGCCCGTCGCGGCACAACTTGTCGATGATGTCTTCGGCTTTGCCGCGAGGAATATCTCGCCGTTCTGCCTCCGTGAGCACATCGAGCAGATTGGCCGATGTCCCCGAGTCGTTTTGCAGCACGGAGACAATATCGATGATGACCTTCTCTTGATTGCGAACCTTGCCTTTCTTTCCAGATTCAATGGTGGTCATGTCGAAATTCTCACCCATGAGTTCGTGGCGCCAAGTCTTGGTCAAGCGAATGGCTCGGTCGGCGTCATCGGCCGTGGCCTTGTCGGAGAGGCGAATACGTGCACTGGCCTCCGCCAAGCGTGAAAGTGCTTCAAGAGAACGCGCCGTGATGGCGACGCTGTCGTCCGATTCCCCGCCAGTCTTCCGGGTTTCAACGTAGTAGGCCACGATCTTCGCTCTTGCTTCGTCATCCAGTTTGGGGTGGAAGGTCCGCTTGGAATAAGCCACGTACTTTCGCAAGAGATCGCGAGGCAAAATCTCGTACTTACCGTCCACCTTCTTGGCATCTTTGCGTTGAGCCGCAGAGCGCGTTGGGTCGGGAATCGTTCCCTCCTTCACGAGCAATTCGCTGCTGCCTTTGAGTCGGTTTTCGATGATGTGCGAAGCAATCTTTTCGTCACGAGACCCATCGGGTGTATCCGTCATCAACCAGATGATGTCGAATCGAGAAATGAGCGGGGGGGCGAGGTTGATTTGGGACGTGAAGGGTGCATCGCTGATCGGTTGAAAACGCCCACTGGTTGGGTTGGCCGCAGCCAGCACGGCACACCGTGTGCGTAAACTTGCGTTGATCCCCGCTTTTGAAATGGAGATGCTCTGTTGCTCCATGGCCTCGTGCATGCTCGAACGGTCAGCCGTGTTCATCTTGTCGAATTCATCAATGGCGGCAAGGCCAAGGTCGGCGAGCACCAGAGCGCCGGCTTCCAACGTCCAACGGCCATCGGCAGCGGCGTCTTGTACCGCGGCGGCGGTCAAACCGGCCGCTGAAGCTGATTGTCCCGAGGCAAACCGGCCACGGGGAGAAATGGTCGACATGTAATGCAGAAGTTGGGACTTGGCAACACCGGGGTCACCCATCAAGAGGATGTGAATGTCGCCACGGTTTCGAGTCCCGTCTTCGTTGACCTGGGCTTCGCCTCCGAACAATTGGAGCATGAGGGATTCCTTGATGCGCTCCATGCCAAAAATGGACGGGGCGATGCTGCGTGTCAGAAGATCGTAAACGCCTTCATCGCGGGCAATCTCTTTGATTTCGTTCTCTTCTTCCTCTGAAATGATGATCTCTTCGAGCGGGATGTTTTGACGTTCAAGCGAATGAATGCGCAAGAAGATGTCGAAAACAGGCGTATCCTTGCCTCCCTTTCG
>JASLVM010000058.1 GCA_030741355.1 Candidatus Poseidonia sp.
GGCAACACCACCTGATGAAGAAAAAGGAGGCGTGGAACACTACAAAGAACTCCTCGGCGATATTGATTATGAGGTGCCAACACCGGCCCTTGTTCGAGATTCAAACCTCGCTCCATACCAAGACCTTGCCTATTTTGTGCGTCCCACTCCGAAGGAAATGGCGTACATCTCTGAAGCCGACTCGGCCTTCCTGCGTGTTGTTGACGATATCTCTCAACCCATCACAGAAGAAGGCCGTGCCCTCTCCTTCCCGGATTGGCTGGAAGACACCCTCGAGCACCGTCGTATCCCGGGAAGGAAAGATTTGTCCTATTCTGAATTCCATAAAGCCATTCCTGATTTCTCCGATGCCGCACGAGCCTATCTTACCGTGAAAAAACGGCCGCTTCCAAAGGGTGTGCCGAAA
Source organism: Candidatus Poseidonia sp. (assembly GCA_030741355.1). Taxonomy (GTDB): domain Archaea; phylum Thermoplasmatota; class Poseidoniia; order Poseidoniales; family Poseidoniaceae; genus Poseidonia. The sequence goes on from JASLVM010000058.1 coordinate 407, forward strand.
TCTTCCGTTGGTTTTGGAGATTTTGACGAAAACGCCCCCCTGATCGCTCTGCTTCGACCATTACTTGACCGGTACGTTCGCTTCGGTCTCCTTCGCTCAACCCATCCAACGGACCAACAACTCGCCGATGAGGTTTCGAGAAGGTTCCAATTGCTCGGGTACCAAATCACCTCGAGTGGGGCGAGGCCATGCGCCTCCCCTGTCGGGCGAATTCTTGCCTACGCTCAAGGTAAAACCAAAGCCTTGTCCGACATTCTTCGTGTTGAATACGATGAACTTGGCGACCGCTTGAGGTGCGTCATCGTGACGGATTTTGAGAAGACCTCCTCAACCGCCGTGGTCGACGAGGTTCACGACGATGAAGCCGGCGGGGCCATCGGGGTGTTCAAAGCCCTGGTGGAGTGTGAATTGGGTGATCAATTGGACCCCGTGTTGATGACGGGAAGCACCTTATTGGTGGATGATGACCTTTCCATACGCTTTTTGGAACGAGCACGAGCATGGGTGAATGAACGGAATCTCTCGATTGAATTCCGTGATGAACCAATGGGCCGTTTCCACCATCTTCACGGCTCAGGAAAAGATTGGGCCCCCCGATATTATTCCACCATGGTCACGGAATTCTTCCAGGAGGGTATGACGCGTTGCCTCATCGGAACACGGGGTTTGTTGGGAGAGGGATGGGACGCCTCCAGAATCAACGTGCTCGTCGATTTGACGACGGTGACCACGAGCATGAGCATCAATCAACTGCGTGGACGTTCAATGCGTTTGGACAAGTTGTGGCCAGAGAAGGTCGCCAACAACTGGGACATCGTTTGTTTGGCAGAGGAATTCATCAAGGGTTTCGATGATTACGAACGATTTGAACGAAAGCATAAAAATCTCTATGGCGTTTGTGATGATGGTTCTATAGAGAAAGGTGTGGGGCATGTTCACGCTGCTTTCACCGAATTGAAACCCGAGGCTGTGAACGAGGGCATGGGCGTCATCAATCAAGAGATGCTTGAACGGGCACGACGCCGGCCTTCTGCTCGGGATATGTGGGCCATCGGCACCCCGTTTTCGGCCGTGGCGAGAAAAAGTTTGGAGTTCACTCCCTCAGTCCCTCTTGGCGGATTGCAGTATCCGTTCGGCTCCATGGGCGACCCTTGGACCGAAGATTCGCTGAACACCGCCATCATCAAAGCCGTCGCCAACGGAATGTGGGAGGCCGGTTTGCTCCCTAAATATGCAAAATTAGGCGGTGGGCAACGAGGTGGAGGGTGGTTCCGATATTACCTCGAAGAGTGCACTGAAGAACAATCCGCCATGTTCGCCGAGGCCATCAGCGAAGTGTTCGGGCCGATCGACGACGCACGGTACATCATCAGCAGAAGCGCCCGATTTTTTGACGAAACCTTCCTCTCTCGCCTTCTTCCTGAAGTGATTGCAAAATACGTTCGTAAAGAACGAAAGGAAGTGGTGATGTTTTACCGCGTCCCTTCGTGTCTTGCAGGAAAGAAAACACATGCGAAATGGTTCGAAAACCAATGGAACAAACATGTGAGTCCGGGCGAGGCGATTTACGTTCACAGCAAAGAAGGAAAGCAGGCCATGTCGTACGCCAGAACCAGCGGTCTGGTTTCACAGACCGTTCAGCATGTCAAAGACGTCTATCTTTGATTCAGCGAAGGCCGGCCGCTTTCAGCGACTGAAGCAACACAGCTCCGAGTTCGGAAGGGTCCTTTGCACAGGCAATGCCGGCTGCTTCGAAGGCTGCGAACTTTTCCTCAGCGGTTCCTTTTCCACCCGAGATGATGGCTCCGGCATGGCCCATTCGTTTTCCGGGAGGTGCGGTGGCGCCAGCGACAAAGCCCACGATGGGTTTTGTGACGTTTTCCGCAGCCCAAGCCGCCGCTTCTTGTTCGGCATTTCCACCGATTTCACCGATCATCACGATGGCCTCGGTTTGAGGGTCCGCCTCGAAAGCCGCCAAGCATTCGATGAAACCGGTACCGTTCACGGGGTCGCCACCAATTCCAACACAGGTGGATTGTCCTTCGTCGATGCTCATGGTTTGTGCCACGGCTTCATAGGTCAGGGTTCCAGATTTGGAAACGATTCCGATGCGACCTTTGGCGTGAATGTGTCCTGGCATGATTCCGATTTTGGCTCCACCCTTTTCTCCGGGCGTGATGATGCCCGGGCAGTTGGGGCCGATCAAGCGCACACCGGGTCGGTTTTCAACAAAGGCAACGGCTTTGACCATGTCCAAGGTAGGAATGCCCTCGGTGATGCAAACCACCACGCCTTCGCCCTTGATGGTATCAAAAGCGTCAGCGGCTTCCATGATGGCCTCTCCAGCAAAAGGTGGAGGGACATAGATGACGGTTGCATCTGCGTCGGTTGCTTGTATCGCTTCGAACATGGAATTCCAAACAGGGTAGGCTTGGCCTTGCAAGTCCACGGTTTGACCCCCTTTTCCTGGGGTGCAACCGCCGACGATGTTGGTGCCGTACTCGACCATTTTATCCGCATGAAACATGCCTTGTTTACCGGTGATGCCCTGCACGAGGACTTTTGCGTCTTCTTCAATCCAAATCGCCATCAAGCAACACCTCCAATGAGTTCCACGATTTTCTGCGCCCCTTCAGCGAGGTCGTCAGCAGGGTGGATGTTCAGGGTGGAGGCCGCCAGTATGGCCTTGCCTTCATCGACGTTGGTCCCAGCCAATCGAACGACGAGGGGGACATCGAGAGAGAGCGCTTCCGTGGCAGCGATCACGCCACGAGCGATGATATCACATCGCATGATGCCGCCAAAGATATTGACAAGGATGCCCTTCACGTTGGGGTCTTCAAGAATAATGGAAAAGGCCGTCTTGACTTGTTCTTCGTTTGCACCGCCACCAACATCGAGGAAGTTGGCAGGTTCGCCTCCGTAGAGTTTGATGACGTCCATGGTCGCCATGGCGAGTCCCGCACCGTTGACCAGACATCCAATGTTGCCGTCGAGCTTGACGTAGGAGAGACCCGTTTCCTTGGCTCGGATTTCAACCTCTTCTTCTTCGGAAAGGTCTCGCAAATCATCCCAGTTTTTGTGTCGGAACTCTGCGTTTTCATCAAAGGAGACCTTGGCGTCGAGAGCGACGATGCCGTCGTCGGCGGTTCTCACAAGCGGGTTGATCTCCAGCATGCTGCAGTCGCTTGAGACGAACATTTCATACATCGATGAAAGGGCCTTGGCGAAGGCCTTGTGCGCTCCACCGCTCAATCCGAGAGCCAAGCCAAGGTCTCGCTTTTGATAGCCGAGAAGGCCAGCATTCGGGTCAACCGAGATTTTGTGGATTTTCTCGGGCGTCGTTTCAGCCACGTGTTCGATGTCCATCCCGCCTTCGGTTGAGGCCATGATGAGGACCGACTTGTTCTCCCTGTCAACCAAAATGGCGAGGTAGTATTCGTGGGCGATGTCGCACCCGGCTTCCACGTAGAGGTTGCGAACCAATTTTCCATCGGCTCCGGTTTGGATGGTCACCAGTACGTTGCCCAGAATGTTGGTGGCGTAGGTTTCCACTTCGTCTTTGGCGAAGGCGATTTTCACACCGCCCTCCATGACGAGGTCGCCGGTGTCAGGAGCGTACAGGTTGCCTTTCCCTCGGCCACCGGCATGAATTTGCGATTTCACGGCCACAACTTTGGAGCCGAGTTGGTCGTAAGCGGCCAATGCTTGGTCAACGGTGGTGCAATGCACCCCTTCGAGCACGGGGACGCCGTGTGCTTTGAGCAGTGCCTTACCTTGATACTCGTGGATGTTCATGATGCTCTCCAAACTTAACCATTGAAAGCCCGTCTTTGAATACTTTGGAGTCGTATGATGCATCCTGACTCTGGCGCGGTGTTGATAACATAGACACGGGAGGCGCAGATGATGCAGGTCGTGGTGCTCGCAGGCGGCGTTGGCTCTCGGCTGCGCCCGTGGACCAATACGGTCCCCAAGCCCTTGCTTCCCGTCCTTGACCAAACCCTCCTTGAACACGTGGTTCGTTCACTTCCAGCCGATATGGTGGATGAAGTGGTCGTGGCCGGTGGTTATCGTGTGGATCAAATCAAAGCCCACTTCCAAGCAGCCGATGCCCCGTTTGATGTTCGCATCGTGCCGGAGGATGAGCCACTCGGAACCGGTGGTGCTTTGGGCAACTGCAGGGACGTGGTCAGCGGTACTTTTGCCTGCTTTAACGGCGACATCATCTCCTCGCTTGATTCAACCAAGGTGTTGGACATGCACCGCGCAAACGGGTCGGTTGGCACGTTGGGCTTGTGGGAAGTAGAAGACCCCACTCGATTCGGAATTGTCGGACTGGATGAGCATCACAAAATCACCCGATTCATGGAGAAACCCAAACCGGAGGATGTCTTCTCTCACCTCATCAATGCAGGCTCTTACATCTTCAACGATGATGTGTTTGATTGGATGCCTCAGGGCCGACATTCGATTGAGCGAGATGTCTTTCCACAATTGGCAGCTGAAGGTTTGTTGAGCGGCGTACCCTTTGAGGGCTATTTCATCGACGCTGGCACACCCGATGCATGGACTGAAGCGGTCAAGGCCTCTATTGAACATCAACGCTTCAATTCAGGGCAAGTTCGAGGCTCGAAACCGTCGTGGTTTGCGAGTCAAGAGGTGCGGGATGGAGTTCTTCCCGGCGCCACGATAGAGCATAGCATGATTTCCGAGGGCTGCCAAATCGGCCAATCCTCCGTGTCCATGTCGACGCTCCTCAAGGGCGCTCATGTGGGAAATAATGCCCACATCGTCGCATCGCTCATCGGTAAAGGGGCTCGTATTGGAAACGAATGTCATCTTGATGGCGTGGTGGTTGACCACGAGGCGGTGGTGCCCGATGGAACGGTACAACACGGTGGCTCATGGCCCGTTTGAGGGCTCCCAATCCTCCTTTTGCGCCACAAAGAGGGAAACCTCCTAAAAACAAGAGCACTGCACAGCGTTTCATGGACCGACCCATGATCGTTGTCAACTTCAAGACTTACGCCTCCGCTTCAGGAACCGAGGCTGAAGCCTTACTGAAGGCCATGGAATCTCACGCTGATGGCCCCGCCACTTTCGTAGCGGTGGCTTCTGCCTTTGATTTGGCCGTCCTGGCTCAGCAGGCGACCGGGGTAGAGGTGTGGTCGCAGCACCTTGACCCTGTTGGTTTGGGTGGATTCACAGGTTGGCTTGAACCGCAAACCGCCATGCAGCGAGGAGCGAGTGGGAGCATCATCAACCACGCCGAGCACAAGGTTGAGTTGGACCATGTTCGGTCTTTGCTCGAGATGTTGCCCGAGGGGTTTCCAGTTTGTGCGTGTGCAGCGGACGTTGATGAAGCGAAGGCGCTGGCCTCGCTGAACCCGACCTACATTGCGGTTGAACCGCCCGAACTCATCGGTGGCGACATTTCCGTGACCACCGCCGACCCCTCCATCGTGAGCGATACGGTGGCCGCTGTGAAAGCGGTGAACCCCTCGGTTCGTGTGCTCTGCGGAGCGGGCGTGAAGAATGGACAAGATGTAGCCAAGGCCTTGGAACTGGGCGCAGAAGGCGTTTTGCTGGCCAGCGGTGTAACCAAGGCGACCGATGTTCATGCGGTGTTGGCCGATTTGGTCGCTTCGCTTTGATCTCTCGAGACGAGCATCTTTTCTTGAGCACGTCTTGCGGAAGCCAGACCGTTCTTTGCTGGGCAATTCGGTCGATGAGGGCAAGTATGGCATTCTTCAGGATGGCTTGCAAGTGGGAGAGACGCAAAGGACGGGTCAGCACAGGCCCACCGTTGAAGCCATTTCATCTCTTGAACATCATGGGTCATCAGGGCCACGGATTGATCAAGTAACTCTTGGCTTACTTCGACCGTATGTTCCTTCCATCTGTGGGCTTGCCATCGAACCACCTTCACTCTGTACGCCTCCAAGTCTTCCGGAAAACCAGGCTGACTCCTCGCCCAGTGAATCATCAATAAATGCTCCAATTGTTGCCCAAGCAACGGGCGTGGTGATGAGCGAAATTGAAGGCGTACCAAGGTCCATCGATGCTGATGGAAAACGGCCACATCCGGGGCTGCATAGACTTCAATTCCCCTCACCTCAGCGGACTTTCGTCGGTCAAAATAGGCCCATCTCCTCGGTTCTCCCGTGAACAAAGGACGGAGGGTTTGAGATTGTTCAAGCAAACGAAGTTGTTTGATTGACCGGTATTTTCCCATCTCAAGGTGCAAAGGAGGAACGGCCATGTTGAGGTGGTCGATCGCATCGTCCACTGCGTTGTCAAACGTCCTCTTTGCGTAGGGAGTGGACCATACTTTGCGCTGATATTGGTCGCCCAAGCGCCTCAGCCATGTCGTTCTCATGCTTCGCGTGAGGAGGTCATCAAAGGTTCTTGGAGGGCTTGTGCAGGGTCGCTTTGGCGACCTGAAATGACCGGTCGTCGTTCCATAGGTGATGGCCCAAGCGCGTGGGCAGGCGTTCATGAGGCGAGAGCTTGTTTGGCTCCAGTGGGGCTTGGATGGTTTCATGCTTCGAACCATTGAGGTTAACCCTCATAACGCTCGTGTTCAAAGAACGCCAAGTTCGAACACATTGAGCGTGGCGTTGACGGCCATCCACAGTGCCATTGGCGTCAGGATCCATCCCACGAATTGGGCAAAGACTTCGCCGCCAAACTTCCCAAAGAGTCGAGAAAACGGTCCGCCCCATGACGAGACGATGCGAAGCAACAGAACGACAAAGCCTGCGGAGAAGGTGAAGAGCAGGAGGAAGAACACGGCCATGCCGATGCCACTCCCACCGGCCAAGGCAGAGGAAGCCACGGCTTGGGGGTAAAGGTGGGGGAAGGCCAACCAACCGAACCAACCCATCCAGATGCCCAGGAGCACATCGCGGTCCATGTCAACAGGGTCTCGCCAATCTCGGAATCCCTGGGGGAAACTTCGGTGCAACAATCGGCCGAGGAAGTCGGCTTCGTAAGGGGCGCCCCGACGAGCCGTGAAGAAACACATTTCCAGCATCCAAACCATCATGACGATGTCAAGCAAGAACCGAGCGGTCATGCCCACTGGAATGAGCGTGAGCAACAAGGCAGGAAGGTTGACCAAAAGCGCCCCTGCACCGCCGGCAAGCACGATTGAGCCCCACAACAATCCAGGCGGCAGAGGTTCTTCGGGCGCCGTCCATTCCTCTCGGGGCAGCGCCAGCAAGAAGAGGAAGAGGCCCGGTCCAAACAACAAACCGAAGTAGGAGGCAAAGGAGTTTGGACCTCCGCTCTTGATGGCGTCCACCGCTTCAACGATGTCGAGCATCGCCGCAGAGGATGTTTGTGAGAACGTCACGTGCATGCCGGGGTCAACGATGACCACTGCATCGGATGCACCGCTTGGCAGGCTTTGTGCGAACAAACTTTTCTCGTCGAGGTAGACGTTCCACGAAGCGTTGGTTGAAGCGGAGAGAGAAGTGACATCGGTCATGCGTGCGTCTTCGCCCGTAACGATGTGAATCACCTCAACACGTTCGCCCAACTGGTCGATGGAGCGATTGAATTCGTTGGCTTGAGTCAAAATTTGTTCTGAACCTGGAAGCACGAGGCCGATGATGAGGGCTTCGTTTCCAGCGAGCAACTCACTGATGGTGGCCGAAGACCCATCGGGGCGCGTGAGTTCAGCATCGAGGATTTTGGTGTTGTCCAAGATCACGGCATCAGCGCCGAGGTTGGGCTGGTCAAACACCGTCGGGAGCGTGAGAAGGGCCAGCGCCACCAGGGCACCGAGGATGGGCAACGGCAACATCAGTCCACTCCGGAAGGCGTTCACCACATACCCGAGTAGAGCCAGCGCCGTGGTCAAGGTCAACCAAACCGGAGCGCTTGCAAAACCGTCGTTGGGCCCGTTCACTTCGAAGCGAAGGATGCCCTCGGCATGACAGTCGCTGTTCAAGTCTCCAGCGATGGTTCGCAAACAAAATTGAAGGTTCATCTCGCCAAGGGGCAACGGCTTTGCTCCCGACCAAGTATAGACGCTGTTATTGTCGCCAAGGTCGCGTGTCATTCGAATACGACCTGCGCTTGTTTCGACGAGGTATTCTCCGTCGCGAATGGATTTGTCGGTAGGCAACAACGGACCCCAAATCTCCCATTTCTCATCACGCAAGTCTTCAAGCCCCCACGGTAGGCGGTGTTCGAGTTCAACGTGGGCCAGTCTGGATGCGTCGACGAGCATTCGTGCTTCCGGTTGATAGAGGACGCCTTGAATGACGACGCCTCCGCTGTTTTGCTCAAACCCTCCCCACTGGACTCTCGCTTGGGTGCCGAGGCAGCGGTGCTCAATGGAGACGCTGAGCGTGATGCTATCACCGGGCGACATGCTGAGGGTGACATTCTGCAGGTCGCCAGAGAAATTCATGGCGTCGGCTTCGGCAGAGGTGTCCAATGTCTGCGTAACTTCGGCGTTGTAGAGTTCCTGGCTCCCAACACCCACGCTGTAATACAGCGTGGTGCTGGAATCAGTCCAGGTTTGGCGGGTGCAGGATTGGGGGCCACCTCCGCCCTCGATGATGGCCGAGAAATACACGCTCAGGAACACCTGCGCTTCAATCGGTTGCTCAACAGGGGGGCTCTGGAGAGTAAAAACAGGTACTGGTCCGTTGGTGACGCCGACGTTAAGTCCGCCGATTGCAGAGTCGGTTTGTCCTCGCTGGAGGACGGCTTCTTCGACATCAAGCCCCTCGACATACAATCGTTCGTGAGGCGTGACGGACCACTCAACAAAACCGGGCTCATAAGTCAGGTTTTCGTTGGCCTGAACCATGCCACTGGCACCGACCACAAGGAGCAGACACAAGGTCCCAATGGCCCATGCTCGACGCCCCATGCGACGACCAGACCGTTTCGGTTCAAGAAGCCAATGCACCGATGAACAGGTGCATCACAGGGTTGCGAGGTAGGCGAACATCATGATGACGCCACCGCTGATGGCTGAAGCGTTCACGGCTCCCTTGGACATGTAGCCTCGATTCTCAAGAAGGGCGCCGAGATAGCTGTCGATTTGACAACCAAGCCAGCCGATGATGGCCAAAACAGCGCAGAGTTGTGTTCCATTTGTCGAAGAGGTGTCCGCGGCGGTGAGCCACCAGGCGATGTACGTGAGGGCCGCTACCACCGATGAGCCAATGGCGGCGGCCAACTGTCCGTTTGGGGAGAATCCACCGTTTTCTCCTTGCTCGCAGGACTTGAAGGTGGTGATCATGCGAACACGAGGGTCAAGGCACCCGATTTCACTGGCAAAGGTATCGGATGCGGCCACGGCCACCGCCGCACCAAAGACCCAGATGATGGTGGTCCAATCCTCGGAGAGATAGGCGTAGATGCAAATCAGTCCCGGTATGGCGCCGTTGGCAACCACGTTGGTCCAGCCTCGGTGGCCATCACTCGACTCGCTCAAGCCGAGCGCTTTCTTTTCTTCAAATCGCCATTTGGTGGCTTTGTGAGAACTGAGCAAGAAACCCAAGAGGATCAGCAACCACGTCCAATGACCCAAGCCTCCGACGATAAGTCCGAGGCCAGCGGCCGCTTTGGAGCCCGTTGAGTCAAGCATTTTGGCCCTTGATGACATCACCAAAAGGAAAACGACAAGGCCGGCCGTCACCACCAAATTTCCCGTGTTGGGTCCGCTGGAAAAGACGTCCATCTTCAACCACCTTTGGCCTGTACAGTGAAACTGTCCACTGTTTGCCAGTTGGGGTTGGTTTTTGAAGACATGACCCGATAACGACGCTCATCGTTGGTTTTTTGCCTCTAAAACAATGGTTGGTAGCCACCGAAGAATGCACACCCAAAGCCCCACGACCATCACCAGCAGCCACGCTAACTGAAGAAACACGGCAAGCAGGGTGTCGCTGTCAGCCAGCAACATGCCTACTCCCCACGATGAACCGTTCCATAATGCGTGGCCGAGGATGG
>JASLVM010000059.1 GCA_030741355.1 Candidatus Poseidonia sp.
CGGTCGAAAAGAAATCGGACGAACCTACCGATTCATGGTTCGTGAATTGAAGATGAAAATCATGCCAACCGGGCCTGAAGATTACATCTCTCGTTTCTGTTCTGGATTGGGGCTCGATGCTGACGTCGAAGCCAAAGCCTACGAACTCATCAAGGCCGCCCAGGAAAAGGAATTGACCAGCGGTCGCGGCCCAACCGGCATCGCCGCTTCCATCATCTACATCGCTTCGGTGTTGTGCGGCAAGCGACGAACTCAGCGCGAAGTTGCTGAAGTTGCCGGTGTCACCGAAGTCACCATTCGAAACAGATACAAGGAACTCATCCAAAATCTGAACATCGAACTCGACATCTGAGCCTTCCGTTGAATCAACGGTGAGTCCAAGAGGTGAACAGCGTGAGCAAGAGCCGAACCAAGATTTCCGACGAAGCCTTTGAGCGCGTGGCAACCGGTTTGGTCGAGGCGCTTGAACGGGGAACCGAAGCTTGGCCGTTGCCCGAGCCGCCCATGAGTGACCCGGATTTCCCACCGATTCCGCCAACATCACCTCATCGATTGTTCGAAGAAGGTCTCGGTATTCTCAGCGTCGACCGAGGGATGTTCGACCGCCATCTCAACACGGTGGTCGACTTGATCGTCCCGCACCGCATGAACCTCAGTGACGACCCGTTTGAAATTCACCAGAAATGGCTCCGCCGTCGCTTGGATGATGTGGCTCATCGCTTGTTGTTCCACATTGCAACGGATTGGTTGGCTCAGGCCTTTGACCCGCACGCCCCCAACACCGACCGATGGTGGTTGAGCATCGCGCTGCTCAACGGACTGGCCACCGTCCCCTACGGTCAACCCGTCCACCAAGGCTACCACCTCGTGGAATCCATCGCCCTTGCCGAACGACCCGGGACCTGGCACACTCAGCCCGATGCGGGACCCCAACACATGGATTGGAATCCGCACGCCGTGGTCCCACGCATGTCCAGCACGGTGGTTGCTCATGAACGGGGTGTGGAAGCCGCACGGTGGATTTTGGAGCGTTTGGAAGGCGGTGATTTGGACCGACGTTTGCTCTTGCTCGAGTGGGTTCGCTTGCTTTTGGAGCGCCAACCGCTCATTGAACCGCTCGGCCTCAAGGAACTTCTCTTGCGTCGTGCCGCCGATCCTGTAGCCGAGGTGGCCAACAGAGTCACCCTGTGTCTTGCCAAAGCCATTGAGGCCGACCGAGATTTCGGGCACCAATTGGCCCTGCGTCTTCACGAGCGCGATGAGACGCTCGTGTGCCGCGCCATGGCGGACGTTTTGACCCGGCTTTTCCGTCGATTGACCTGGGACGCTTTACCCCTCCTCGATGACATGCTGAAATCTGAAGACGAAGGCGTCTTGGCCGCAGCCAGTGCAACCGTTGGCGATGTGAAATACCTCGACAAAGAGCAGTGGGCGGACCGACTTCGTCAATTGGTTGACCATCCACTCGCCATCGTACGACGAAACCTTGTCCCGAACCTTCGCGAATACATTGAGTTCGACCCCAGCGACCAGCGCGGCCTTTTCCACGAATTGTGGAAGGACGGAGACGAGGTCGTTCGAACCCGTCTGCGAGAGCTACTCTTGCGCATGGAGGAAGTGGCGCCCGAGCACTTTGCATCTCAAGTCAAAGCGTTGAATGAAGCGGGAGCAGACCTTGAGCCGCTTTGGGAGCCTCTGACCCACCGTCGTCCTGAACGTTGTGAATCCTGGAAAGCATGGCTCGCTGGAAAAGGTGAGCAGCCAACCACGGACGAACGCCCCGTTCATGTCTCACAAATGGAAGCGCCAGAAACCCTTCCGGATTTGGGCGACGCTTTGCGGTCGCTCGATGAGTGACTTCACTCCTCTTCATCCGCCAGCGGGCCTGAAGAGATCAGCCACACGTACACGCCGTTCATGAGCGCCAAGACGCCGGCGAGTGAGAGGAGCAAGCCCGTTGGCTCAGGAACAACATCGAAGCCGTCAACCGCACGGATGATGCGGGTGAGCACCAAACAAGCCAAACCGAAAACGACCACATACAACCAACTGGTTTTGGGCGATTGCCAGCGGTCGACCGTGGGAGCAACCCCCAGGAAACCAAAGGTCTGCCTGAACCATGCGAGGTAGAGGAGAACGAGGCCGAGAAGGCCGAGAACTCCGCGTGAAAAGGAGGCGGAATCCCACGGCCCAGGAGGCGCGAGGTCGGTGAAACTTTGACCGACCAAGACAACGCCCGCTATCAGCAGGCCGAGCGTCTCTTTTCGGTCCATCATACGGGGCTGGAGCCTCACGCTTGAAAGCCTGTGCCTTCTTAGGGACTTCATGGACGTGGTTCAGGATGCTGTGTTGGTTGCGGCCGGCCTTGGTACGCGTATGTTTCCTGTCAGTGCATTTTCACCCAAGGAATCGCTTCCTCTGGTCGATGTTCCTCTTCTCACCCATCTCATCATGGAAGCCAAGGAAGCCAACATCCAGCGGCTTCACGTGGTGGTCTCGCCTACGAAGTCCTTTGAACCGTGGTTGAAAGACCGACGTTCCCTCCATGCGTTGCAGGACCGTTTGGACAAAACGCTGTTTCATGCGGCTGAAGGGCTTGATGTTCTCGTTCATTTCCAACACGAGCCAAAAGGCGTCGGTAACGCCATCGAAGCGGCCTTGGATGCCATTGAAGGCCCCTTCCTCGTCATGCTGGGCGACAACCTGTTGATGGACGTTCACGCTTCGGCGGAGGCCTACACTCCTTCCAGCGCATCCAAGCGTTTGGTTGAGGCTTACATGCAACACGGTGAAGCCACGGTTGGCCTCATGGAGGTCGCCGAAAAAGACGTTCAAAAGTATGGCATCGTGGCCATGGAAGGCCACCGTATCGTGTCGATGGTTGAGAAACCACCACCAGAAAAGGCACCAAGTCGGCTGGCGTTGTGTGGGCGGTATGTGTTTCCCGCCAACACGCAAGACCTGTTGAACATCTACAATTACGAGCAGCACGGAGATTTGCAGAGCATTGCCTTGCAACAACACTGGATGGACGAAGGGACCCTGTACGGCTTGGTGCTCGAGGAGACGCAGTGGTACGATTCGGGAGCACCCCTTCTGTGGCTGAAGGCGCAAGTGGACCACGCTCTGCGCCGCTCCGATTACAGTGAAGAGATGCGGGCTTGGCTTGAGCAACGCCTCAGCGATCAGCGTTGACCGGGTTTCCAAAAGGTCAGCGGTTCGGGAAGTTCACCGTTGGCATGCCGCGCAGCCAAATGGTCGGCCCGCTCGTTCCACCGATGGCCTCGGTGCGCTTTGACATGAGACCAAGACAGAGGGCGGAGGCTTGCAACCTCCGTCCAAAGCGCCTGAACATGGGCAACCAGTTCCCGGTTGGCTTTGGCTTTCCAAACACCGCTGGCAAGATTGCCTGCGTACGTGGAGTCGGCTCGAATCGTTGCCTCCTCATCGCCGCCCTCCATCAAGAGCCATCGGAGGGCTGCGGCAAAGCCGCTTAATTCGGCGGTGTTGTTTGACCCAACCTCCGCACCGATGAATCCGTCTTCTCCAGGTGCGGTGATGACGGGCCCCGCTTCTTCATGGTGCAGTTCACCGGAACCTTTGCCGAGTCCAGAATCGCCTACAACCACGACCAGCCCCCACGAAGCTGGAGTGGAAGCGTCGACGTTTTGGTTACCAAGGCATGAGCCGTCGACGTAAAGCGTCCACGGTGCGACCGTCAACGGACTCACTCGCCGATTTCAGCTTTGTAAGCAGCGGCGTCCATCAGCTGAGATACGGCCTCAGGGTTCTCGAGGGTCATCTTGACGATCCAACCATCGCCGTATGGCGAGGTGTTCATGAGTTCAGGAGCGTCTTCCAATTCCATGTTAACGGCGGTGATGGTGCCGGCAAGCGGTGCAAAAATGGGGGAGGCTGACTTCACGGATTCAACCACTGCGAATTCGCCCATGTCGCCAACGGCGTCGCCTTCTTCTGGTAGTTCGATGTAGACAATGTCCGTGAGCATATCCTGCGCGTGGTCGGTGATACCAATGGTGACGGTGTCGCCTTCGACTCGCATCCATTCATGCTCTTTGGTGTAGTACAATCCTTCGGGGACATCGCTCATGGTATCGCCTCTAACCGCAACGAAGCGACGAACGCACATCAACCCTACGATGGGTGCATCACTCTTCTTGACCGAGGTCTTGTGTCAGAACCTTGGCTTCAAGCTCGGCCCATTTCGAGGTCACGTCCTCTGAGCGATGGACTTCCTCAATTTCTTCTCGGACACGTCGCGTCATGTCCTCTTCTGATTCATGAGAAAACCATCGTGCCAGTGGCCCAACGCCGTTGCTCAAACTCCACCCCAGAACGAAGCAAAGTACGGCTGCGCCGATGAAGACTTCCATGACAGGAGGATTCGCTCCAAGCGTCCGGCCCGATTGGAGGCCGAATCCAATGCCGAGAAGTAGCCCAACGCCGGTGCCGTGGAGAAGGCGCTCAACGGCCACGCTTGGTGGGTGCATGAACGGCCGAGCGCACATTGCCCCATCAATCAACCGATGCGGGTTGTCCGCCCTCAGTAGGTTTCTCGCATGAGTTTGTGAATTTTGTAAGGCAGCAAAGCTCGGTTCACAGGGGTCACCTCGAGAATTCGTCCGTCATCGCGACGACGAATGTCCTGAAGAAGGGGGTGTCGACTCTTCTTGTGCAGGGTGAGCAAGGTGGGCATGTCAACCTCGAGAGCGGAGCGTACAGCCTGTACGAAGGCTTCAGACTCGACTGAGAATTTTCCGATTTCGTCGATGACAAGGACCTCGCAGTGGTGTTGTGCGTGGTCAATGGCCGGGAGAGCGACCCGATTCAACTCCTCGATGTCGATGCCGTAGCCGAGGACGCGAAGGCGGGAGTCGATCTTCTTGTGAGCGATGATGCCCTCTTCGCCAGAAACGATGTCGATGATTTTGTAACCCATCCGTTCACCGTTTTCAACCAGCGGTTCCGTACGGACACCGCCCAAAATCGGGGTTTCGGTTGAACCTCCACGCATTGAAATTTCTCGCTTCCGCTCGTCCATGAGCATGTCAAGAACCTTTTCCATCACCGCAGACTTGCCACTTCGCGGCAATCCGGTGATGCCAATTTTTGGATGAACTCCCATTCCTTCTTCATCCTCCAAAGAGTGCGCATCCAAGTCTAACGGGGCCTGTGCTATAAATTATAGGTTTCAAAACGCGGGGATTCGGAAAAAAAATCCCACCTCATGCACCATCAACGGACGAGAGTGCCGAATTGTGGAAATGATTCAGGAAGTTCAACCGGGAGCATCTCCAATTCGTAGTTGTTGACGTTGTTGTTGGCAGCCCAAGCTCGAGCCCACTCGTCCAGATCGTTGTTGTTGAGGTGTTCACAAAGCCACTGAAGTCCACTTTCAATCGTGGCGTGGTCCTGCACGAGGCGTGCTTGGATGTCGTCGTGAAGTTCGATATGGTTCACGCTGTTGCCCAAAACACTGCCTTCAGGAATGACCGCCCAGCGCAATCGTCGTTCTTGGTGAGCGTTCACGATGGCTTGGCAGGCCAAGCGAGGTCCGTGTGCGGGGTGATGGTCGCCCACCCACATGGCCAATTGTCGCTCACTGGCTCGGGAAGGAATGTCGGTTCTAAAGGCGGGATGTCGAATGAAAACTCGTCCGTCCTCGCTTTCCGAGAAATGGACGCCTCGAATGAACGGGCGACTTCGCTTTCCTTTGACCCAGGTCTCAATGTTCTTGGCATGAGCGGTTTGGTCAATTTCACCGACACGGACTCGGACCTGTCGTTGATTGGTCGTCAGCGGGTGTTCCTCATCGCTTAGGCGAGGGAGTTCTGCCAGCCGGTCAAGCACCTTGAGGGTGTGCGAACGCTCCATGCGGTCGCGGGGAAGACGAGGCACCGCCCATGTATCTCGAGACCATGAAGTCCATCGGTCTTCAATGAGTTGGAACACGGGTACTCGGGAGGAGAGGCCTTCACCCTCTTTGCGCAAGTCGGACCGCGTGATGGGTCCGTGGAGGTTGAGAGCGGGGGCTTCGCCGTTGGCGGTGATGCCGAGCACGACAACGCCTTGGGTCATGCCCGGGAAGAGGAGGTTGGCTTCTTCAATCGCCCAAGCGTGAGTCCAACCGTGATGCTTCACAAGCAATTCTCGAAGCGGGTGAGAGGATTGCTCTCGCAAGAGGCTGTCGGGTGCGATGATGCGAAGGCGTCCTCCGTCCTTCAAGATCTGGAGGCTTCGTTCAATGAAGAGTCGGTAGAGGTTGACGTTGCCTCGCATCGTTGAAAATCGAGGTGTGCCGTTATCGGTCAAGTTTCGGAGTCGCTCGCCCAGTTCTTTTCGGAGTTGACTTCCGTCTTCCATGCCTCGGAATCGGTCCTTTATTCTCAACCAAGGAGGGTTGGTGAGCACCAATTCAGGGGCTGCTGTCCAAGGCCATTCACCTTGCAATGCATCGCCCTGCATGACGCCTGCATCCAACAAGGCTTCCATTTCCTCACGGGAGATTTTTCCAGGGGTTTCAGGCCCAAAACTCACGAGTTCGTGACGAATGGATTCAAGCAAAAGACGGGTCTTGGTGCTCTTGACAACCAGCGGGTCAACATCAAGCAGTTGGATGTTGGAAAACAATCGGCGTGTGTCTTCTTTTTGCAACTCAGGGTCAGCGTCTTGGTGGGCATCAGCATGTCGCCTGATGAGGCGTGCATGAAACAATCCACCGCCAGCTGCAGTATCGGCGACGGGCAGAGGAATGCCGCTGAGGGTTCGCTTGTTTTGTTCAACCGCCTCTCGCTCGGCGTTGTCATCAACATCGTTGTCTTGAGTGGCTTTGGGGAGGTTGAGTTGCTCAACGTGTTGACGGAAACCGGGCGGTAGGTTGCTCATCAAGAAATTTGATTGCTGGACAGGTTTCTTTGGGTTGACAAGGTTGTCTTTCATCTCGGAACAAATCACGGCGTCGGCCAAACGTGGAGGCGTTGGGTGGGCTCCTCGAGGGGAGCGTCCGTCGGATTCCGCATCGTGGCGAGCCAAGAGGTGGTCCAACACATGACCGGGGTCGGTCAAGAGGTTCGCAGGAAGGGTTGGCCAGTCTTCTGGAAGCAAGGCAGCAATGGGTTGGAAGGAACGAAGGGATTTTTCCCATGTGCTCAACCAAATATCGATTTGTTGTTCGCGGTTATCCAGACATCGGTCCAATCGTGCATACCATCCACTAACCCCGTTTTGCAATGTCCCCACCAAACCGACGGGACGGCTTTCTCTCTTTGAAGATGTCTCTCAACGAAGGGATGAAAAATGGTCATTTTTTGACCAAAATCTCGACACCTTTCTCAAACCAATTCCACCCTTCTGAAACCCAGTCAAGCAGGTCAGAGAGTTGGTTTGGAGAAACTTTTCCGACCTTTGCAATCTTGCGGAGAGCTGCGAGCTCCTTTCTGTCGTAGTCGCCATCAACGGCCGCCACGAGGGCGGCATCCCGAAGCATCACTTGGGCAAACTCCGGCTCAAGGTCAGCCAACGATTGCTCCAGCGGGATGGGTTGTTCGAAGCCGGCCCGAACGGTGATTCTTGATTCGGGATGCATCATGGCTTTCCCCATCATCGCCTCGATCATGGCGATTTCTTCCCTTACCAAAGCGCCGTCGGCAGCGGCGATGTAAACCAAAACCTGTGCGTATCGCATCCGTTCCTGAGAAGAACGATGGATCATCCCATCGGGGAACATACTCGCTCATTCCTCAAGCGTATCCAGGAGTTCGTACCCCTCTTTCATCCACTTGTACCCCTTGACGGTCCAGTTGAGAAGTTCCTCCACGGCCTCTTCCCTCAAACCCAAATGTTCGGAGATGTCCTCGAGGGCGTCACGCTCGTCTTCATCGACGGTTCCGTCGGCAGCGGCCATCATGACCGCATCGCGAAGGGCAAGCCGGCCGGCCTCACCTGACAACTCTTCGAGGCATTCTTCGAGACTTGGTGGATTCTTGAGGGCGGCTCGAATGGATTCGCGTTGCCCTGGGGAAAGCAAAGCCGTACCCAAGCGTTGTTCGAACATGGCCATCTCATCAACGGTGAGTTCGTTGTCAATTCTTGCCATGTAGGCCAGCAGGCGAGCGTAGGCAAACCGTTCTTCTCGGGGGAGTTTGTGAACCGTGTCGGGTAGCATTGACACCGTTTGCGCGCTTCTTCCCAATGAACCCAACGGATGAAACCCCCACCGTACCCCCAATCTTGAAACCCAATCGCAAGAACCGAGGGGCATGGACAAACGGGAACCGAAGGTTGTTGTTTGGACCGGCCGAGGGTGCGGTGCCTGCGTTCGTGCAAAGCAACTTCTGGACGCCAAACGCGTGGTGTACAAAGAGCGGCGTCTCAAAAACGACCCAGCGATTCAACGTGCTTACGCTCGAGCGACAGGCGGCGCCCGAACCGTCCCACAAATCATCGTTGACGACCACAACATCGGTGGGTTTGATGATCTGGTGAATTTGGAGCGGACGGGTGAACTTGACGTCCTTCTCGGTCGAGCAGACCCTCAACCGGACGTTTCGTGGTGGCAGCGCATCAAAAGGGCCCTCAGACCCTGAGTATGAGCGAACAAGCGTTGATAGGACGCCCCTCTTCCCTCAGCATCATGCACCCGAGCGTGAACGTGTTGGGAACCAAACTCGAATCCTGCTCCGAAAACCCCATGACGGGTTGGTACCGAGACGGATGTTGCAATACCGACGAGAACGACCGTGGCTCTCACACCGTGTGTTGCGTTTTGACCGATGACTTCCTCCAATTCGCGAAGGACATGGGTAACGACCTCATCACCCCCGCACCTCGGTTTAATTTTCCCGGATTGAAAGCGGGCGATTCGTGGTGCGTTTGCGCACGGACATGGTTGTTAGCGGTCAACGCTGGCATGGGTTGTCCGGTTGACCTGGAGGCAACGCATCAGCGAGCCTTGGACATCATTCCTCTTGACGTTCTTGAGACGCATGCGCTGTAGAGGTGTACTGGAACACCCAAAACCGCATCATGAGCCACACGATGACGCCCCAAACGAGGAGGTTCACGATTCCGAGGAGACGGATGTCTTCAGGAAAGTTTCCAGCCAACCAACCGATGGATGCGCTTGAGCCCACCAAACTGATGGTATAGACTGGAATGGCCGTAGAGAGCGTCCATGTTATGGGTTTCCGGTCGTCAAAGGTAAAGCTGCGGTGGACAAAATGTGCGAAGACGCCGGTTGAGCCCCAACATAAGCCCCACAGGAGACGTACATCGGTGCTTGAAAAGACCGCCAAGAGTAACGCCCAACAGAAAAAGAAAATCGCGCTGTTGAAACCACCTGCGATGCTGAAGCGGATGAGGGAGCCGCGGGGCACCAGCTCGTCGAGCCGGGTGAATGCTCTAGTCGTCATTCGTAACCACGTCACTGGGTTTCCCCGTCAAGAGGTCCCGAAGGACGGTGTTGTCCGCCTGCATCGCATCCATGATGGCGTATTTGACGCCCAAGTCCTCTGCCAACACGCCCAGAGCAGAACTGTCCTTGGGCAAGCACTTGCCACCAAAGCCTCGGCGCAAACCGAAGATGGGGTCGAGATGAGACGGCCCAATGGGTTGTGCTTGTTCGGCCGTGATGATGTCGCGGATGGCGTACCAGTCCTCGCCCATCCCCTCGCAGATGTCGTACATTTGATTGGCAAAGGTAACCTTCAGAGCGTAGAAGGTGTTCTTGGTGTACTTCACCAACTCTGCTTGCGTAGGTGACACTTGGAAGAATTGTTCCTTGCGCATCACGCCGGCTTCCTTGTGGTGTTGGAACACAAGTTCAGCCACTTCTTTGTGGTGCGTTCCCACGACGAGAATGTCTTGGTTGGCGAAGTCCTCCAAACGTCGACGTTCCACCAAAAATTCAGGAGAATAGGCGATTTTAAGGCGGTCGTATCGCTCATGATACTGTTGAGTGGTCCCCGGAACAACCGTGCTCTTGATGACCGCGATGAACCCGTCGGGCAGTGCATCAAGCACCCCCTCGACAATGCTCGTGTCGCAGGCGCCTGTTTCAGGGTGCGGTGGCGTTGGAACAGCGATGTAAGCCATGTCGACGTTGTTGATGACATCGCTGAGTTCAGTGCCTCTGGCGGGATCGTGGACGAACAGTTCGTGGGCGTGAGCAAAACAATGTTCAATCGCTCCACCGACCATGCCTGCGCCAATGATTCCAATCTTCATTTCATCTCCTCCTTCTCAACGATGCGGATTCGGGTTCAATTTCCC
>JASLVM010000005.1:0-38640 GCA_030741355.1 Candidatus Poseidonia sp.
ACGGGCCTGTTTCAATACCATCAAGCGTTTCTTCCAAAGCGGAACCTGCGATGCCACTGATGGCGATGGCAAGAATGCCAATGGCGAAAAAAACAGCAGCGAAAATCATCGGGACTTTGGGTCCTTTTCCTTCATTCCCGATTGTGATTTGCTGCGCTGACATCCCCGGTTGATAGCCGGAAGCGACCATCTCTGGGGTGATTTGTTGCTGGAGAACGGGGCTCGGGCCATTGACATCAGCGTCCGAGATGTTCGTTGATGCTGCGTCCGCTGCATCCTCGCATCCGTCGTTGACCGCATCGGCCATGGCCCCCCAAGGGGTGAGGTTACTCCCGTTCATGGTGCCAAATGGAGCCGTTGCTCAATAAATCAATGGGTGGGTCTGCGACTATTCGAAGTTGGTTTCCTCGGCCTGTCCACTGGACCAATCGTAAATGCCCTTCCCCGTCTTCTTTCCGAGCCGACCCTCGGCCACCAAGCGTTCGAGGAGGGGATGGGGCGCATACGCGTCGTCGTTGAACGAGCGCTGTAGGTTCAACAAAATGTCTCGGCGGACATCCAAGCCCACGAGGTCGGTCAGCGCCAGTGGTCCCATCGGGTGCTTGTAGCCCAAGACCATCGCTGTATCGATATCCTTGGCACTCGCAACACCGTCGGCCAGCATCCGAATGGCTTCGTTGCCCAACACGACGCCCAGACGACTGGTGGCGAAACCGGGGATGTCCCTCACCAGAATACAGGTTTTCCCCATGGCCTGACCTGCTTCTTGGGCCGCAGCGATGGTGGTTTCTGACGTGTGCTCATGGCGAACAAGTTCCAGCAATTTCATGATGGGAACGGGGTTGAAGAAATGCATACCAATCACCTGGCTCGGCCTCGATGTGGCCGCAGCGATGTCAGCGATGGACAGTGACGACGTGTTGGTGCCGAGGATGGCGTGAGGGGGAGCCAGTTCATCCAATTCGGAAAAAATACGCTGTTTCAGTTCGGGAATTTCAGGAACGGCCTCGATAACCATGTCGGCCTCCTTAACGGCCGCCGCTAAATCCCCAACAGCCGTCAAGTTCGCCGACCATTCGTCCCGTTGTTCGGGTGTGGTCTTTCCACGAGCGATACCTTTCTCCCAAAACGCCGCAATACGTTCCATGCCGCGTTCAAGGCCATCGGGAAACGCATCGTACAGGTTGGTTCGCCATCCGGCTTGAGCGCAAACTTGAGCGATACCCGCTCCCATGGTCCCCGCTCCAATCACAGCTACACGTTCAATGGCCATGGTTGGTGGAGCAGCCTCACCTTCATGATGCTTGTCCGGTGTCTTTCTGTTTTGACTGCGCCAAAATCACGCCGCCAACGATCAATGAGAACGCCACCAGCAGAGAGGGGCCGAGTTGTTCATCGAGCAAGAGCCACCCTCCAAGAATACCGAAGGGAGGGACGAGGTAGACATAGAACGCTGCTGGTCCTGCTCCAATGGTGCGTATCCCGTTGGCGAACCAGACATAGGACAACACGGTGGAAAACACGGCGAGGAACACGATTCCAATCCATGCGTAAAAACCGGGGGTTGACCACCCGGCATGCAGTGACTCAACTCCGGCCCAAGGGGTAAGAATAGCCAGTCCAACGACCGAGGACCACACGGTGAGGTGCAAGGGAGACAACGGCTCTCTCGCATCTTCGGGAACCTCCGTCATCACCCGCTTCATGATGATGGTTGAGGCCGCCCATGCCAACGCAGAACCGGCGATGAAGGCGTTTCCAATCCACCGGTCAAGGGTGGGGATGTCCGTGTTGGGGGACGCTACGAAGAGCACCGCAACACCTGCGAAAGCCAAGGCCAGGCCCGTGAGCAAGCGCCAAGACATTCGTTCATCCAGGAAGAGAACGGCAAGGAAGGCGGTGAACAAGGGGTTGAAGGTGATCATCAACGAAGCGTCTCCTGCAGCCGTATAGCCCATCCCGTGCATGAACAGCACTTGGTAGAAAAACGTCGAATAGAGGCCAATCCATCCCACTTGCTTCCACTGGTGTTTTGAGGGCAAGGTCCACTGGTCAGACCATTTGAGGAAGGCCAAGAAAAGAACCACCACCATCACGTAGCGAATCCATGCAGCGGTGATCGGTTCAACCTCTGAGGCGACCACTCGACCAGCAGGCCAACCAAGGCCCCAGATGGCCGCCACGAGCACCAGTTTGGCATGAACGCTGAAGTTGTTCATTCAAATCGCTCCAAACCCAACTGCAGCATGCGGGTTCGGGGAAGCCCGATTTCCGGTAGTCCTGCTGCTGGGGCGTGGAGCTTGAGCCCTTCAATTCTGTTGACGTACAATCCATAACTGGCGATGTCATCAGGTCTGTAGGGGGTGTCGAGTCCCATTTTTTGGAGGGTTTGGCATGCTTTTTCGGAATAGATGGGGAAGAGGTTGGTGGAGAAGTGCATCCATTCTGAAATGCGCTGGGCATCAACACCGTCAAGCGTCATCAGGTGCTCAAGCAAGGAAACGTCGGGATAATTGGTGGTTCGAAGCACCATCTCAACCTCGTTCACGATGTCCTCAGGCCAAGCGAACGGGGCGCGCTCAGCCCATTGGTCAGCGATGCTGATGTGTTCAATCGATTGTTCAGCTTGTACAGCATAGAGCGATTCAATGTAGGAACGGTCTTCGTAGGCGTCGGTCACCAGACCGGGCAGGGCTTCGAAAAAACGTTCACACATCTCGGCGTCCACGCCGTAAAGTGCGACGGGGATCAATCAATCCACCTCAAAATCAAGCCTTGGCACCAATGCCCGAGGCGATTTGACGAGCACTCATGGGTTTCTCAGCCACCCACTGCTGGTTGAACAGTTCCTTGAGGTCCTCTTCGTCCTGAGCGGTTGGGAGATGCGCAGCCATGTAGGCGTTCCATTCGTCATCGGAGCCCTCGAAGAGCGTTCCTTCAACGGTGTATCGCTGGCGCTTGAAGTGGCCAATCTCACGGTGGAAGTTTTCGTGCGGGACGTACAAATCCGCGGCGCCTTCAGGGAGGTAGCCACACAATTTCTTGACCTCACGAACGATTTCCTCGTGGTAGTGCTGGCGAGCTTCTTCGTTGAGCGTTTCCTTGGACACTTCGATGTCAGCATCGAGTTTCTTTCGCTCGTCCCAACGTCCTTTGATGCCCCAGACATAAGCCCAGTGAGCGGAGGATGATTCATCGACACCAAACAGGTCGTGAGCGGTTGAAACCCACTTGTTGATGTAGCGCTGGAGCATGTCCAAGGGGATCACGCCGGCTTTGATGATGCGGCGGAGGCCGTTGGAGCCGGTACCCAAGTGGAAGGACTCTTCCTTCAGCATGGGTCCCATGCTGGCTGCGAGTGGCTTGAAGGCCGAGGTTGAGAGCATGCCCAACTGGAACTTTCCGTCTCGGTCAACGAACATGGTGTAGCAGAAGAAATCCAGCCAGTGGGGCATGGGTCGGTTGAAGGCGCCCAGCAATCGGTCGCCGTCCTGAGCGTTGCGCTCGAGGAGTTTTTGTGCCTCACGTCGTCCTTGTTGACCGAAATAGGTCATGAGGAGGTAAGCCATTTGCCAGCCGTGGCGCTGTTCCTCGGCCATGATGCGGGCCGCAGCGTAGCGGTCATAATCGGTTGGTGCGGTGGCGAGAAGGTGTCGCTGCTGCTCGACGGAAGCGAACTCGGTGTCGCCTTGAACGGTGATCATGCTGACCAAGGCATCACGCATGCTTTGGTGTGGGACTTGAAGAGAACGTTCCCACTTGGTGCGGCCAGCGTAGTCGCCAAACTCAATCACGTCGCCAGCACGCTCCCAGTCAAACTGAATCGAGAGGTCGAAATCGCCCATCCATTCTCGGTCGTAGCCGACGTTGTCTTGCCAGGCCTTGAAATTTTCAATCCAGTCATCCCAGGTCTTCGGTAGGTTGTCCATGAGGCAAGGTGAACCCCGACCTCCTTATACCCTTTACGAACATGTTCGCCCGAACATGTTAGCCGCTTTGCCGACGAATCTCCTCGGTGAAGGCGTGGAAGACCGCCGATTCAATGCGTTGGAGTTGGTTGGAGAGGGTGGATTTTGCTACATTGAGTAACCCTGCCAGTTCGGTCAGGTTGATGCGGCGGGGCACATCCCAGTATCCTTCTCTGGAGGCCACTTCAAACACCTCACGCTGGCGAGGCGTCAGTAGTCGATTCCCTGTGCTTCGAGTTGAGAGCAATCTGTGGGGGATTTCATCGCTTCTAAAGCGGTTGACGAGTTCCCTCATCGTCTCTCGTGTTCCCTCCACCGTCCATTCAACCCAGCCGTCTCGAACTTCGAACGGCGTACGCGGCACGACCCCGAGGTCAACAAGCGGCCGCAAGAAACCACCTCCGCCTGCTGAAATATCCACTGAGAATCGACCGTCCTCTGGGTCAGTGCATTTGTCGATGCCAACGTGCTCTCGAACCGTTGTATGGATGTCTTCGTTGCTCCAGCACCTCGCCGTCCCCCGACCTTTGCTGAGCGGCATGTGTTGTTCAATTCTCAACGTAACAGAAGGATGGTCCCTGGTGACATCTCCTGCCCAGTGGCCTTGTGGAAGGCGCACATCAATGCGGAGTTGCTGGGCCATGTTCGTTCCTCATCGCTTCAAACCGGGCGGCGTTCCTCAGAGCGAACGACGCTTTTCTTTGAGACGTCGATCAATTCGTTGAAGGTCGTTGTAAAGCCGCCGTCGATTTTGACGCCGGGGAGATAGCCGTCGCAAACGCCAGCGGCAGCGAACACCGCGTCTTCGCTCTGGCAGAGGTCTCCGGCCTTCCAGAGGCGAGTCAAGTCATCGTTCACCATCGTTTCAGCCCGTGCTTCCTCTTCGTCAGAACGGAACACGAGTCGACCTTCAAAGACGCCACCTACGCCAAGGATTGCCGTGGCAGAAATAACCCCTTCTGGCGCTGCTCCAATCCCCATCAACATGTCAAACGGACCGTCGTCCTTGGCCGCCCAAAGAGCACCGGATACATCTCCATCGCCCAACAGGTGCAGTTGAGCACCCGCAGTTCGGATTTCTTTGAAGAGGTCGTTGTGCCGTTCTCGGTCAAGCGCCACGATGCGGACATCGCCGGCTTCACAATCAAGCACGTGCATGGCTTGTTCGATGTTGTAGGCCACCCCGCCGTCGAGCGAAACATGGTCAGCGAGGGCCGGCCCGGCCGCCAATTTGTCCATGTAACAATCCGGTGCGTGCAAGAGCGTGCCTCGTGGAGCTGCCGCAAGAACAGCGATCGAATTTGGCTGATTGTCAGCGCAGTTGTTGGTGCATTCAAGCGGGTCGACAGCGATGTCGATCTGCGGTGCTCCAGCTACGCCGACCATCGAACCGAGTTCTTCCCCGATGTAGAGCATTGGCGCTTCGTCTCGCTCACCTTCGCCGATGGCCACACGACCATCGAATGGAACATGGTCAAAGGTTCGTCGCATGGCCTCTACTGCAGCGTCATCAGCGGCGTTTTTGTCGCCTTTTCCACGCCATGCAGCGCTGGCGATTGCGGCTTGGTCAACCGCCTCGAGGAAATGGTGTGCAAAGTCGGTGGTGATGCCCATGAACGGTTGGACACGCGGGAACGCCATCAATACAACGGTTCACTTTCCCTTGAATTTCTCGACCACTTCGAGGTCGGTAATGCGTGCTGTAGGGTATTGTCCTTGGTTGTCTTTCTCGAGGGATTTCACCATGTCAAAGACGCAAAGGAGCCCTGCAGCCACCCCCGTTAGCGCTTCCATTTCGATGCCCGTCTTGTAGTGTGCGGCTACGGTGACCGTACACCACAGGTCTTCACCTTCCCAGCGCCAATGAACGTCGGTTCCCTCGAGCGGTATGGGGTGGCAATGCGGGACGATACGGGGTGTCTCTTTCACGGCTTGGATGGCAGCGATGGTCGAGGCTTCAATCACATCCCCCTTCTTCACGGCGCCATCCACGATGGCGGCTTTGGTGGCGGCTTGGAGTCGCAGTCGACCTTGGGCCGTTGCACGACGTTCTACCACGGGTTTGCTGCCGATGTTGACAATGCCTTCAATGGATTTTTCACTCAACCCAATCCCTCCTTCCAGGTCTCCCCTTCTGAGGTGACCTCTTTCTTCCATATGGGTGCTTGCTTCTTCAACTCATCAATGAGCCATTCGCAGGCTTGGAAGGCTTCTTTGCGGTGCGGACTGCCAACATGGATGGCAACGATGGGCTCTTGCGGGCCGACTGAGCCGGTTCGGTGGGCCATCGCCACCGAGCGCACGCCGAACGTTTGCATCGCTTCTTCTGCCAATCGAGACAACACCGGTGTCAGTTTATCCTGCCATGCGTCGAATTCCAACCTCAGCACATCGGCCTCGCCTTCGGTTTCTCGCGTAAGGCCGACAAAACTGACCACTGCGCCGCATCCCTCGGTGTTCATTTTGGAGAGGAGTTCGTTTGGCTCCAGCACATCGGGAGCTTCCTCGACCAAGACCTCGCCCGCCATGTGCCGAACGAGAGAAGCACATCATTCAAACCTCACGCCTCCATGGCCAACCATGGCCGACGCCGCTCCAATATCCAAACCCATTCACATCATGGGCGCAGGATTGTCCGGTTTGGCCGCCGCCATCGTGCTCGCTAAGGCTGGAAAAGAAGTTCATGTCCACGATGTCCGTGCTGATTCTGGGGCGCGTTTTGACGGCGATTTTCAAGCCCTTGAGAATTGGAGCATGGACGATGACTTTTTTGACCAACTTACGGCTTGGGGTTTGGACGCCACTGCGTTCAAGGCCACCACCTTTGACACGGTGGATTTGATTCATCCCGACGATACCATCACCCAAGCCCGTACCGAAGGCGTTGCCTACCGTATTGTGGAGCGAGGGACATCCGACCACACCATCGACCAGGGTTTCAAGCGACTGGCCCTCGAGGCAGGTGCTCAACTCCACTACAAGTCAAGGGTCAAGGAGGAGGATTGCACCATCATCGCTTGTGGGCCAAAAGGAACTTCTGCGGTGGCCTACGGTGAAATCTTTCGGACCGACCACCCGAATCACATCGCCTTCCAACTGAACGATCGTTTGGCACCCGGGTCCTACTCCTACCTCATCATCATCGACGGCGTGGGGCTCATCTGCACCTGTTTGTGGCGGAAGCAGCGAAAATCGGAGCGGTTTCTCAACGAAACCATCGCTTGGTACGAGGCTCACTACCCCAATTTGAACCGTCAGCCCTTCAAACGGGTGGGAGGTAAAGGGGACTTCACCATCAATCGAAACTACAAGCAGGACGGGCGTTATTATGTTGGTGAGTCCGGAGGACTTCAGGACTTCATGTGGGGTTTTGGCATGCGCATGGCTGTTTGGTCCGGGGTACTCGCAGCCCGGGACATCCTCGGAGAAGGGGACTACGAGGTTGAAGTGCGGAAACAACTGATGCCCTACGTCCGAACCAGTGTGGCCAATCGTTGGTTGATGAACCGTGTCGGGGACCGCACCTTCAAACGAATGTGCAAAGCGTGGATGAAGGACCAGAAAAAGCGGGGCGACGGATTGATTTGGATTGGAAAATTATTCCGCCCCACCCTGTTCAAACGCCTGCTGTATCGTGTCGTCAGTCCGTTCATGCTCGAGAACGACCCCAAAGCCCACGGCCGTGGTGTTCGTAGGATGCCGTTCCGAGCCGCCCTCAAGCGGGACGTTTGGGAACCGTCTGAAGCAGCGCAGGCCGTTGGGCAACAATGGGATGCCATTCGCCGCGGAGGTGGCCATGTTTCCTTCACCAACGACAAAGAAAGCGATGGCGCAGGGCAAGAAAACACAGCGATTTCTTCTTAATGCCAACCCCTGTGGCTTGGGGCATGAGCGACCTCTACGGATTGAAACTTGAACCGATGACCAACCGACTCGTCAATTACGGCGTTACCGAGAACGGTATTGCTGTCATTGAACTGACCTCGGATTCCGCAGGTGCGCCACTTGAAGGTGCCAACGACCGCTCTCCCAACACGTACACTCACGGCATGATGCGAGACATTGACGAAGCCATCGTCCGTGCTCGCTTTGACGACGATGTAACCTGCATCGTCCTGACCGGAAACGGCGCATCTTTCTTCTCTGCAGGCGCTTCCATCCAGATGCTCAACAGCGTCAGTCCCGGATTCAAGTACAACTTCTGCCTTCACGCCAACGAGACGCTCTCTCGCCTTGAGCAAACGCCCAAACTCGTGGTGTGCGCCATCAACGGCCACGCTGTGGGTGGTGGCTTGGAAATCGCCATGGCCGCTGACATTCGCATCGCTCGAAAGAACTCGGGCAAGGTGGGGCTTCCTGAAATCAACCTCGGTGTGCTCGCTGGTACGGGTGGAACGGCGCGTTTAACCCGTCTCATCGGGAAGGCCAAAGCCCTCGAGATGATGGTGACGGGTGAACTCATGTCGTTTGAGGACGCCCATGCTTGCAACCTCATCAACCACATTTGGGAAGGCGACGCCGATGACTTCCGCCGAGATATTCTCGACTGGTGCAGTCAATTCACCCTGCCCAACAAGGCCGTCAAGGCCGTTGGCAACATCAAGCGTTCTTGCCAGACGGGTCCGGAAATCCCCTTCGAGTACCACTTGGCTCTCGAGCGTGAACTCCAAGCAGCGCTCTTCAACAGCAGCGACGCCAAGGAAGGCATTGCAGCGTACGTTGAGAAGCGTGTGGCCAACTTCACTGGCGAGTGACGACCGACGTGATTTCCATGAGCGACATCAATGTCCCAGCCGATGTTCCTGACGAATTGATCGAAACGTACCTTGACAATGTGCGAGCGGCAACCGCCGGCACAGGTGCGATGAACCTGTTCGCCTGCGATCAAAAGATCGAACATTTGAACGACGACTTTTACGATGGAGGGAAGACCATTCCATTGTCGTCCAACGACCCTGGTCATCTGTTTGAAATTGGAGCTCGAGCTCACGCCGACGGGACCATTGGCGTCCTCGCTGGCCAATGCGGGCTCATTGCGCAATACGCACGAGACCACCCGGATGTTCCCTACCTTGTGAAATTGAATTCCAAATCACATTTGGTCAAGACCGCCCAACGAGATCCCATCAGTCAAGCCCTTTGGGACATGGACGACGTCATGTCGTTGGTTCACAACGGCATCAACGTGGTCGGCATCGGATACACCGTTTACATCGGAAGCGAATACGAGCATGAGATGTTGACCGAAGCGGCCCAATTCATCCGGCAAGCTCACGAGTTGGGTATGATTTCCGTGGTCTGGATGTACCCCCGAGGACAGGCCGTGGGCGATGAGAAGGACCCACAACTTATCTCCGGAGCAGCCGGTG
Source organism: Candidatus Poseidonia sp. (assembly GCA_030741355.1). Lineage (GTDB taxonomy): Archaea > Thermoplasmatota > Poseidoniia > Poseidoniales > Poseidoniaceae > Poseidonia. The sequence continues at coordinate 9,338 of JASLVM010000005.1, forward strand.
TTGCCAGTTGCATTGGCGCTGACTTTGCCAAGGTGAATTATCCCAAAGCCTTTGACGGTATGACGCAACCTGAGTCGCTGAAGATCGCCGTTGAAGCGGCCGGTCGAACGGGCATCATTTGCTCGGGCGGTGGTTCTCTTCCACCCCGGGATTTCCTGCAACGCCTCCACGACCAGATGAACATCGCCGGTTGTCGTGGTGCCGCTACAGGCCGCAATATCCATCAGAAGGAAACTGAGGAAGCTGTCCGAATGACAGCAGCCTGCCATGCCATCATCTGTGAAGGTGCTTCGGTCGACGAAGCGATGGCCATCTTTGAAGGAAATTGAAGACGGGTTCAGCCGGGGCAGGAGTTATACGCCTGCTTTGTTACCTGTTGACTCATGTCGGAAGCGACACGACAGCGAATTCGCACATTGGTTGAATCTGATCGGTTCAACAACATCGTCTTTATTGCCATTCTTGCGAGTTCAATCGCCATCGGGTTTGAGACCTATGATTGGGGGCCAAAAGGCGACGGCTTTCTCCAGACCATTGACGGGTTATTTCTCACCGTCTTTGTTCTGGAAATTTTGTTGAGGATTTACGCCATGGGTGGCGACTTTTTCAAAGACCCGTGGTGCCTTTTTGATTTCGTCGTGGTCGGTATTGCGCTCATTCCAGCGCGTGATTTCTTTGCCGTCTTCCGCGTCTTCCGTGTCCTGCGTGCGTTCCGGCTCGTTTCTCGAATCCCCGAACTCAAACTGGTGGCTGAATCGCTCATCTTTTCGATTCGTGGACTTTCAGCCGTCGCTACGTTGCTCTTTGTGGTCACCTATGTCTTCGCTGTGCTCTCCACCGTGTTGTTCCAATCGGTTTCGCCCGAATATTTCGGCAGCCTTGGTCGTTCGTTGTTTTCGCTCTTCCAAGTGATGACCCTCGAGTCTTGGTCAAACGGCATCGTGAGGGAATTGATCCAAGAAGAGGGCTGGTGGGTAGCGGTCTACTTTGTTGTCTTTATCTTCATGACCACCTTCACGTTCCTCAACATGTTCGTGGCGATTTTCACCAACACCGTGGTGGCCTTGGAAGCTGACTCAGAGGTGGGTGTGAACACGGAACTAAGGCGCCTGCAGGAAAAAATGGACGCCGTGATGCTCAACCTTGGCATCGAGTTCAATGAGGAAGAGTAAATCCTCAGAGTTTCTCATCGCTGTTGGTCATGAAGTTGCCTTCACTGTCAACGATGATGGGGGTGCCCTCAATCCACTCTGGGCAGTTTTCGGAAACCCAGGTGCGGGTGGCCCACTCGCAAATGTCGTAGCCGCCCGAAAGGATACCGGAGCGCTTGATGTAGCCGACCTTGACGATGTCCTTGTCCTTGGACAAGACGTTACCGAGTTGCTGGCTGGTGGTGCCGTGGCGCATCGTGCTGTTGATGTACTCCAGGATCTCTGCAGTATTTCGTGGTCGGTCGCCTAGGAATTTCTTGATTTTTTCTCGGATGCGTGTTGTTTTCATGTTTGGTCCCTCCTGTCATTATTTGGTGTGGTGTTCGTTAGAATGTGCCACTGTTCTTTAGGAGCGAGGCCGCTGATATAATGGTTCCTCCTTCGACTGACGATTTGGTTACGTTTGGTGATAAAATATAGGTGTAATTCCAACACCACGCCCTCTATGAGTAAGTTATTTTTCACAGTTCCACAGGAAATATATAACTAAAATTAACTAAGTAATCTTTTTAGAAGAAAAACAACTCGTAGAAAATGCCTCAGGTGGCGAAAGGTGACCCGTAATGTCTTCTCGTTCGATTCGTTCATCGGCCCATCGACACATACTGGTGTGGCTTCGCCACGGTTCATCAACGGTTTCTGAAATCGCCACACAATTTGGCATGCGAATGCCCCACGCATCGCTTGCATGTCGCCAATTGAGGGAAGCTGGCCTGATCACCAGGGATGAATCAGGCGGCCTTCGGAACGCCCCGCTTTTCCTCAGCCAGCGAGGCGTTGAACGATTGACGGAAGATGCGGTCAGCAAAATGATGCGGTACGCCGACGTTTTGAGCAGCGCCAAGAAATCGATGGTGCTCCATGCTGATGATGCGAATGTGCTCCTTGCTTACACACATTTGCCCGAAACATCGCTCGTTTTCGTCCCCGAACCTGCGGCAGTGGATGGTTCTGCCTCCAGTGGAAACAAGGGGGGGGTTTGGGTATTGGCCCCGAAACGCAACATTCGTTGGTATCACCTAAGCGATGGGACTCCTGCAGACCCCCCGCTTTCTCGAGGTAACACCCTTGCTGATTTCGAACCGTCCGTTGAACGGGTAGGGTTGGTTCGAGGTGAAGTGTTCGAAGTGCGGGGGGAAGCCCGCCTTGCAGAAGCCCAGTTCTTTCCAACCGGTGAAGATGAGCAAGGACCGCCGCCGTCGCGTCTTCAGTTGGGGGAAGTGGTGGTGGGGGCCGTTGCGGGCACCTCCCATGCCTATTCGCCCGAACAAGGCTTGCGTTGTCATTTGCATTCGGCGCTGAATCGATCGCTGCTTTTGCAATCATTGGGGCAAGGTGCACTCGAAATCGGAGATCGGCATGCCATCAAACATCGAAGTCTACCCTACGGTGTACTCAATGAATGGTTGATGTTGAAGCATCCACGAATGAACACGTTGCGCATAGAGGAATTGTACAACGGCTTGGTCGCCGTATTGGACGAGGGTACGTCCACCTCTCCCTCGGTGCTCGAGCGTGAGGTTTTGATGGATTTCGGACGAGTGTCGTGGACAAACTCGCCTCTGGAGGCGGGGTACTTGGACCTGTACGGGATGACGGGCCGAGGAGCGTCGGCCTTGTTGCGATTCGTCGTCAACACCATCAGTGCCCCGTTCATTGTGGATTGGCCGTTCGAGGATGTGGAGGCCGAACTGGTCGTGCGTCTTCTGGCTCACCCACTTTGCCGTTCCTTTGTCTCCAGAAGGGGCCTTCCTCCGTCCCCTGGACTTCGTCGTTCTGTTCTTTTTGATGGTGAAGAGATGGGTTTCATTTCTGCCCGCCAGGGCCGCGTTTCAGCGATTGAGGTGCAGTTGAACGCCCCGGGCACATCGCCGATCCGGGCAGGAACGGTTCCTTTCTCGTCGCCGTTGAATGCACTTGAATTGATGAATCACCATTCGGTCTCAGCAACCGATTCGTTCACCGGTGAGGTGGTCGAAGGTGAGGGAGGCAGAGTCCTCACTGAAGCCTTAGGTCTCTATCCTCTAGGCGATGAACAACAAGCCAATATGTGGGAGCAAGAGCATCCTCTTGCGGCTTGGATTGCTTCTCCGGTCGAACACCGCCCCGCTCGCTGGATGCGTTTGCATAATCGTCTTCCCGAAGGATGGACGGATTTGTTAGGGGTTGACGCCCTCTCGCTTGAGCATCTCCCATTGGCGATGCAAGGAGCCAGTCCGGCTTGGCAGCGTTTGGTTTTACGGAGGATTCAGTCCACCGCCCAAGTTGATGCAGGGGTGTTGGTTCAATGGCGAAACAGCGTGAAAGCCAACGTATCATCCGCTCCTGCCTACGCTACATGCCTTCTGTGCGCTCTCCACCCGGAGAGTCCGGAGGAAGCCGTCGTCTTCGGTGAAGCCGCGGAGGTTTGGTTCGCTGAGCCGATGTGCGAGCAGGAGGTTTTGGAATCGGTCTTGCAGGAACGAGCCATGAACGAGGGCGTTCTGGCCGAACTTCGTTCAAGATGGCGCCTGCTGGCAGAAAAACAACCGAAATCCTCGCTGCTCCATGCTTGGTCAGTGGCTCTTCGCATCGCTCAAAACAGAGAACCTTGGGTTCCTGAAATGCAACGGATGCTGATGGAGCGACTCCCTCCTGCTTGGTGGGCGGTGTATGCAGGGCAGTGGCTAACAACACAACTCAGCAGCCACACAGGGCGTACCTGGCTTCAATCGTTTACCTGCTCTTGGGCCGTTCAACTGGCAAGGCCGGAAGGAGAACCAACCCGTTTTCCCGGACTTGATGCCCTTCATCCAGGTTTTCGTTTGACCACCGAGAGTCTTCTCGGGGCGAATCTGCTTTCCGGCGAGGGCGAACATCAACCTCTACGGGACCTCTATGAGATGGTTTACGCCCACGAACAAGGTCTTCCAGTGCCTCTGTTGCAAACCCACCCCTTTGCTGGTTGGTTGGTACGTCCAGTGCATCAATGGCCCCGCTTTGGCTCGGAGGTGCTGCAAGTCGGTGACCCAAAGGTTGGCGAACTCTTGTTTGCCCGAAGCTTCGCTGCGCGCAATCCCACCGTTGGCCGATGAGTTGATATGGAGTCGGCCGGAGGCGGAATTACCGTACCTGCAACATCAGGCTGAGCGACTGTGAAACGAGCAATGACGTCTGACACCACGTGTACGGCCGCAATCGAAGACTGGGACGACCCTTCGGGGAGTGAATTCCGGTGCAAATGCGGTAAACCATCGGTGGGTTATGGGTCCTTGTGCGACGTCAGAATGAACGCAAGACAACCACCTTACCGGACAGCACGCCCCGACACCGAGGGTCAGGCCTCGGAGGAAACAGTGAACAAGGCCGTTAGGTGTCGGGGCACAGTTCTTTGAAGCACGGCTTTCTCTCAATTTTCGGCGATGAACTCAAAGGCCGAAAACCAAACCAACACCCATGGGAGCACCGCCGAGGTTCCAACTCTGTTTGGTAGGCGGCACGTTTGACCGCCTGCATGCAGGCCACCGTCTGTTGCTTGATGCAGCTTGCCGAGCAGCGGCTCGAGTCGAAGTTCACCTCACCAACGATGCCATGGCTGACCAAAAATCCGTGAACATGCAATCGTTTGAAACACGGCGTGATGAATTGTTGAACTGGGTGGCTTCCAACGCTCCAACCCGAGTATCCATTCATGCATTGAGCGATCATCACGGCCCCGCGCCCAGCCATCCAACGGCAGATGCCATTGTCGCAACCCCTGAAACCAAGGCAGAATGCGAACGTATCAACGAACGTCGGGCCGAGAACGGTCTTGCTTCGCTCCACATCATTGAAGTCGCTCACTTGACCGATGTTAACGGGCAGATCATCAGTTCGTCTCGGATACGTAACGGTTTGGTTGACATGGATGGCCATCCTTGGTTCTCAACCGAATGGGAGGGTCGAGTGTTGCGCATGCATCCCCGAGCCGAACCTGAACTGAAAACACCGATGGGTGCTCTCTACAAGGGCCCAGAATCGACGCCCGAGGTGGCCATGCTGGCGGCCCTGGAAGACATTGACACTTCGCAAACCATCCTCATTGCGGTGGGGGATGTGACGGTCTCAACGCTCCTTTCGCTTGACATCGTCCCCGACATGGGTTTCATCGACGGCCAAACCAAACGAACGGCGCTGGCTGAGGAGGAACAGGTGGACCTCTCGCCGTTTACCCATCGGATTCGAGCAACCAATCCCGCAGGCGAATTGACGCCTGAACTCAAGGATGCCGTGGCTCAGGCCGCACATCTTGAGGAACCCGTGGTGGTGGTGGTTGAAGGTGAAGAAGACCTTGCGCCGTTGTACATTCACCTTCACGTTCCGCTGCACGCCGTTGTCCTCTACGGTCAACCCGGTGTTGGTGTTGTTGCTCAATCGAGCAGCCTCGAGACCAAAACCCGCTGCCGACGCCTCCTGGAATTGTTCGAGGTGGTTTGAGTGGACGGGCCAAAGGTCTCTGTTACGGTCTGTGTGCGCAACGGCGTTCAATGGATTGAGGGATGTTTGGAGGCCTTGCTCAACCAAACCTATCCCCATATTGAAATCCTCGTCGTCAACGATGGTTCAGACGATGGCGCTGAAGCGGTCCTTTCACCCTTCCACGACCCGGACGGGGACCGAGGGTTCCCGCTAACGGTGCACCACCAGCCCCCGTTGGGTTTGTCGGCGGGGCGTCATTGGGCGGTTGAGCATGCTTCAGGTGAGTGGGTGGCCATCACGGACATCGATGTGCGTCCCGAACAGGATTGGGTCGCCAACATGGTGGCCAACATCCAACCGGTCTCCGAGCAGGAACGGGTGGTTGCCGTCACGGGTCGAACGGTGTTTGAGCAAGCCAACGATTTGGTGAGTCGCCTTCGTTCGGTTGAAATCGCCGCAAAATACCGTGCTCGCCCTCGCCGAACCAGCCTTGCCAATGGGCCCTGTTCGATGTTTCATCGAGAGGCGTTGCTGGCCGTCGGCGGATTCGACCCGAGTTGGTATCATGCAGAAGACATGGAGGTCAGTCTTCGCCTGATCGAAGCGGGAGGTACCATCGTTTACGCAAGGGACGCTTTGGTCAAGCACGTGCCGGAGACGGGCGCTCGGCATTTCCTGGCCAAACGGCGAAGAGACGCCCGCGCTCACCTCCGAATCGTACGACACCATCCTAAACGTCGCCGACAAGGGCCGGGTTTCGATTTTCTTGGCAGTTCCACGATGGTTCTCTGCCTCTTTCCAATTTGGCTCGGCATCGTGCTCTCGGGTATTCCGTTCGCATGGGGTCTGCTGGCGGGAGATCTTTCCATCAACAACAACGCGCTCGATGTGTGGGAGGGGCAGGTTCTCCTCGTTTCGTTCATTTTGCTCCTCATCCACGAGATTTTTCTCTGGCGTGGGCGTCTCGGTGTGGTGAACAGAGAAGTCATGCGAACAACATCAAAGAACAAACTCGTGGCGATGTTCGGTGTCCGCAGATTGACATTCCGTTGGAGCGTTGCGCTCTGGCAGGGTTTGTTGCTTGGCTGTGTCGATGCCTTGCTTGGACGCAACGGTCACAAGCGTTGAGCACGCCTTCTCAATCGATTTTGTCATCGCCAGGTGGCACACGACTGGCATGGTTCAAGGCGAATCCAGAGGCCATCAGAGCGATGGTGACGGAATAGACGCCAACATCAATCCAACCTTGGTGAAGGATGCCGAAGTAGAGGTAGAAGGCGAGTCCCAGCAGGAGGCACCAAGCGGCCAATGTACGCTGTCCACCGCCGAGGCTTGGGTCGTTGAGAGCGGGCCAGGTGTCGTTGATGAGCAATCCTTTGGCCCAGTCGGCCACGTTGTTGCGCTCGTTCACGATACGGGTTCCCAGAGCGATAAGGCCGACACAGGCGGCGATGAAGATGGTGTCTCCGAGTACTTCGAAGTGGAAACCGTCCTTTGCTTCTCCAAAGGCTGCGTTGGTGGTCTCAAAGGTCAACAAGCCTCCCCATGAAACATGGTAGGTCGGGTGTGCCATGCTGAACATGTTGAGGCCAGCAAGAACCAATCCCCAGATGCCAAGGAAGACCAAGGCAGAGGCATACGCGGGCACATTGCCTTCCATGGCTTGGCCGGTTTCATCGTCGCTCATGCTCTCGCCGACTGGCGTACTGCATTTAAGCACACCGAACAGTGCGAACTGTCAGGTTTGGGGTTCATTCACAGCGAGGTTTGATGGTGGTAATTGGCGTTGAAGACCACGTGCATTTCTTCCTCTGCTGTCGACATGATTTTTCTCACGTCCACGTTGGTTGGGATGCAGGAATTGATCTCCTTTGACCGACCGTAGCGACCTTTGCTGACCGTGCGGGCGGTGACCAAACCAAGCATGTCAAGATTGGAGATGAGTCCCGAAATCCTTCGTTGAGTCAACGGGTTTTGACGAATGTGCTGGCAGGCTTGCCGATAGATGTCGTACACTTGTCCTGTTTGCACGTTTCGAAGACCGTTTTGCTCGTTGAGTAAAATGGAAGCCAAGACCAATTTTTGTTGACTTGGAAGGGTGGCGATGACCGGCGTCATTTGGTCGGATTCAATTTGACTCTGGGCGATGCGCACGTGGTTTTGATTGACGGTATCCTCGCCCGATTGTTCTGCTTTCTCGGCTGAAATGCGGAGCAGGTCAAGTGCACATCGTGCATCACCGTGTTCTTGTGCGGCCAAGGCAGCACACAATTCAATGACGCCCGGTCCGATGGCCTCGGCGTCGAGTCCGTCTTGGGCGCGTTGGCGAAGGATGTCCTGGAGTTGTTCTGCATCGTAAGGACGGAAGAGCACGTCCAACTGTCCCAATCGGGAGCGGACCCTTGGGTCAAGGAAGTCGGTAAATTTGAGGTCGTTTGAGATGCCGATGACACAGGCTCGTGCGCTCTTGAGCGAGGAATTCATGTTGGTCAGGTTGTAGAGCAGGTCATCGCCGGCCTTTCTCACCAAATGGTCAATTTCGTCGAGGACGATGACAAACACGCCGCCCCGTCGATCCATTCGTCGAATGAGCTCGTTGAAGACTCGGTCGGTCGGCCATCCCGTGAACGGGATTTCATCTTGTTCAAAATCCTCGAGCAGTGAATTTCCGATGTGGCTCAAGACCCTGTATTGGGTGTCGATTTGTCGGCAATTCACCATGATCGACTCGACTTGGCGACCCATGGTTTCGCCTTTGGCCCGGAGATGGTGGCACACATAGTCGGTGACGGCGGTCTTTCCCGCCCCGGTCACCCCGTACAACGTCATGTTGCTGGGAATGTGTCCTTTGAGGGCCTCCCAGAGGTTGTAGGAGATTTTCTCAATTTCTTGTTCCCGGTGAGGGAGGCGATGAGGCCTGAAGTTGTGGCGGAGATGTTCTTTGTTCTTGAAGAGGGTTTTCTGGGAAACGAACTTGTCAAAGATGTTGGTCTCCACGTAAATTCACCTCCTTATTTATACCAAAGACGAGGGAGTCATTTTCGGACTCAACGCCATGTTGCCACTGAGTCCGAGTCCCCCTTATATGCCTGTCCACGGGAAGAGATGGGAGGGCTGGATTTTGGGAAAAGTGTACGCCTCACTTTAGGATATAAAGATAGGCCAGAAAATGAAAAATGAACACGTTCCAAAATGAAATTCGTCCGGATGCAAATATCAGAAATCCCAAGATTTCCCGTTCCACTGGATGAGGTCTCCGTCGTGAAGTTGAACCACATGCGAGGGAAAGGTCGGTTCGGCATCTTCGAGGACTTTTGGATAAGGGCTCTCGTCGTCGATGTAGGTATGTGTGATGCCCAAGGGGGTGCTGCATCGCTCGGCCAGGGCCGTGATGTCTTTGGGTTTGTGATGGTGGGTTGAGGGGACCCAGTCCGGGAATCCCATTTCCAACACGGCAAGCTGAGAACGCTCAATCGCCTCGTAGAGCGGATCGCATGGACCGGAATCCCCGCTGTGAACAAAAGAGGCCCCGTCTTCGTGTTCAAAGCGATAACCGTGGGGCTCAACAGCGTCCTCATGGTGGACTTCAAAACGCTCCCACCGCCATCCGTCGTCCAGTTGTCCTTCGTCTTCCATTCTCCACGTGATGTGTTCGAGCATGCTGTCCAACGATCCTGGGAACGCCAACTGGCACAGATGCGTGAGTCGCTCCTTGACAAACGGTGTGCCGACCACGGTAAGCGGCTGCTGGCCTTCACGGTCAGAGATGTATTTTCGTTCGAGCAAAAGGAAGGGGAAGCCGAAGACGTGGTCGCCGTGAACGTGGGTGATGAACACGGTTCGCACGCTGGAAACGTCATGGCCGGCACGACGGAGTCCAGCGAGAGCCGTCGGGGGCGCATCGATGATATGGTGGCCATCAAAGAGGGCGAAGGAGTGGTGTCGCCCGTGCGGAAGGAAGGCGTTGCCCGTTCCCAACATTTCGATGCGGTGGGCCATGGTGTCGGGAACGCACGGTGCTTCTTCTTCTCATCGGTTGCTTCCGCTGCAGAGGAGGATGTGAAACGATACCAACCATGATATAGCGACCTTGAGTGCGAAAATCATCCCCCGTGGGATGAGGTGAGGAGATGACTGGTTGGTCTGCAAAAAACCCCTACATGACACAAATTACTGAGAACTACATTCTCAACGGCGAGGGCTCTCGCAAAGAGACGCGACACATCGTCTTCGCGTTGGGAGACTCAGGCATGGATTACAAAGTCGGCGATGCGCTCGGTGTCCTTGCGGAAAACCCACCGCACATCGTTGACGAACTGCTCGAAGTCCAAGGTTGGGACCGCGAGGCTACGGTCACCACGCACAACGGAGAGCGTTCGCTCTACGATGCCCTCAAGAAGGACTTTGAAGTCCACATGGCGAACAAAAAATTCGTCCAATCTCTCGCCGAGAAAGTCGTCTCTGCCGGTATGAAAATCTCAATGAGCATCGTTTCTCGAACCCGAAACGAGAACGCTTGGTCGGCTTCTGACGATGAGCAGATGCCCCCGGCGCTTCGTCCATCGGTTCCATCCGACGACCCAGCGGCTCAAGTCGAAGCCATCACGGCGGACACCAAGGCCATTGAGGATTATCTTTGGACTCGCGATTACGTGGACATCATGCGAGAATTTGAGGTGAAGTACACGCCTGAGGAATTCCTTGAACTGGCCGACCGCCTCAAGCCCCGTCTCTACTCCATCGCATCTTCCCACGATGCTCACCCGGGCTTTGTGGAATTGACCGTGGGTATCGTCCGCTTCGAATACAACGGACGGGCGCGCGGTGGATTGTGCACCCAATTCATGGCCGACGAAATCGATACCTCCGGTGCCCCCATCGGCGTGTTCATGTCACCAACGAAATCCTTCATTCTCCCCGAAGACAAGGACACGGACATCATCATGGTTGGCCCCGGCACCGGTATTGCGCCGTTCAGGGCCTTCATGGAACAGCGTGTCCATGACGGTGGCTCGGGCAAGAATTGGTTGTTCTTTGGCGACCAGTCGGCAAAAACAGAATACTACTACAAAGATGAAATTGAGAGTTGGGTTGATGAAGGCCACCTCTGGCGCTTCACCACCGCTTGGTCTCGAGACCAAGAAGAGAAAATCTACGTTCAACACCGTCTCAAGGAGCACGGTGCGGAAGTTTGGGAATGGTTCGAACGAGGGGCTTACTTCTACATCTGCGGCGACAAACAGTACATGGCCAAAGACGTTCACCGTGCCTTGATTCAAATCGCCATCGACCACGGTGGCATGTCTGAAGAGGACGCTACGCACTTCATCGAGAAGACGATGATGCGCGAAGAAAAGCGCTACCTTCGAGATGTTTACTGATCATTCCATCGGCAGCGGGACGCTCATCACGGGAATCCCGGCTTCGTTGGCCATCGCCTCCATGTGCTTGGTCCACACCGACTGCGGGCCAGGAAACGCCAACATGTGCGTGGCGTGCTTCATCATCCGTTCGCCCAAATCAGCGACCGCCTCACCTCGTCCGGAATCTTCGGCGGTGTTCGGTCGAGGTGCCCCCCAAGCTTCGGTGAACACGGCGACGGGAATGTTGTGATTGTCTGCCCACCGTTCGGCAAGGTAGTCAACACCACTCGCTCCGCCAAGAATGATGACATCGGGATAACCGTTGTATTTGCACCACATGTTCATCTCGTCCTCAAAGAAACTGAAATCGTAAAATTTCGAGTTCCCACACACGATCAAATTGATGATTTTTCCGTCTTTGTTGAGGTCCTTCCCGGCGAGGGCCTCCAACACTTGGCTCCCGGTCAACGTCGTTCCGCTCATGTGGGCCCATGGGCGTGTCACGGTATCAAGGTTCGGTAAAAAAAACAGATAAACCGTAGTTTTCCGGAAAGAAAACACGCCAATCCGTCAAAAAGCAGAGAAGCGTGCGCGGTTTTGCAAGAAAAAAATCTCCGAACCATGCGTCAATTGATGTTTCGTAAACGGGGGTCAAAGCCTTGGGGAGTTTATCCTCCGGAAGAAGTGCACTCAACGCGGTGATGGCTTGTAGAAATCGGGGTTCACCATCGCGTGAACTTCTCCTCTTCGGACCGCTTTCCTCATAGATTGACTCGGCTGACGCAGAACCATGGGCTTCAAGCGCGTCCTGATTGCTAACCGCGGCGAAATCGCTCTTCGCATCCTGCGAACCCTCCGGGATATGGGCATCGAGGCGGCCATCATCCACGGCCGAGAAGACCGACTCTCGTTGCCCGTCCAAATGGCGGACATTGCTTATCCAAACTACCGTGCGAACCCGTTGGATTCCTACCTTGACATCGAAGCCGTGGTGCAGGCGGCCAAGGAACTGGAATGCGATGCCGTGCATCCAGGCTATGGTTTCCTTGCCGAGAACGCTGCCTTTGTTGCTCGTCTTGAGGAGGAAGGCATCACGTTCATTGGGCCTGCCTCGGGTGTGATCACGCTGCTTGGCGACAAAATCGAGGCTCGCGCTGCGATGGAAGCAGCCGGGCTCCCAACGGCCAAGGGGTCCTCCGAACCCATTGCCAGTGCAGACGTCGCCAGCGCACTCGCCGATGACATCGGTTATCCAGTCATCATCAAAGCCGCCGCTGGTGGAGGCGGCATCGGCATGCAAATCGTGCAAAAAGCCGATGAATTCGAGAGCGCACTGAAGTTGTGTCAATCCCGTGCAAAGTCGGCCTTTGGCGACGAGCGGGTCTTTGTCGAAAAGTACATCCAGGGCGCTCAGCACGTGGAATTCCAAGTCTTGGCTGATGGAAAGAACGCCATTCACTTCGGTGAGCGCTTTTGCTCGATTCAACGACGCCATCAGAAACTTGTCGAAGAAGGCCCTTGGTTGACCGATGAAAAGCGAGCCGAAATTGGAGCCCTTGTGTGCCAAGGGGCCGAATCGGTTGGATACAAAGGACTGGCAACTTTTGAGTTTCTGCGTGACGCCAACGGGGATTTCTATTTCCTTGAAGTCAACCCTCGTGTTCAGGTGGAACACACGGTGACTGAACTCATCACCGGGCACAACCTTGTCGAACTTGGTATCCGAGTGGCTCAAGGCGAAGCGCTGCCGCTGAAGCAAGAGGACATCACGTGGCGTGGACACGCCATCCAGTGCCGCCTCAACGCCGAGGATCCCCGGGAATTTGTTCCAAGCCCAGGTCGCTTGTGGGAGTGCCATTTCCCGAGTGGCTTTGGTATCCGTTGCGATACCCACGCCCACCCTGGCTACGAGATGCCGGGTTGTTTCGATTCCTTACTGGCCAAACTCTTGGTGTGGGGACGAGACCGTGAGGACGCTGTACGTCGGATGAAAACGGCGCTGGACGAGACCATGATCACCGGTGTAGAGCATTTGATTCCGCTTCATCGTCGAATCATGGATGAGGAAGACTTCAACAACGGCGATATCACGATTCAGTACATTGACATGCACCAAGAATTGCTTGGTTGAGGGGGGTGTTGGAAATGAGCGTACTTATCGTTGGTAGCATCGCCTATGACTCGGTGGCATCTCCCGCAGGCTCTGTTGAACAAGCCCTTGGTGGTTCAGCCACGTACGGGGGGCTGTCTTGCCGATTTTTGCAACGTCATTTGACCGGCCACGAAACCGGACTTGTCGGTGTGGTTGGCGAAGATTTTGCTGAAGAAGACCGCCAAATTCTAGCCGATGCGGGGCTCGACCTTGGAGGCCTCGAAACAGCGGAAGGCGAGACCTTTCGGTGGGAAGGTGCCTATCATGGGTCCATGGCTGAGGCTGAAACAAAAGCAACGTACTTGAACGTCTTTGAGCACTTTCAGCCCGTTGTACCAACGGATTGGAACCAACCGAACGTGGTGTTTTGCGCCAACCTCCACCCTGGCCTACAACAGCAAGTTCTCGAGCAAACACAAGCCACCCGTATGACCATGCTCGATTCGATGAACCTCTGGATCACCATCGCCAAACCGGCCCTCCTTGAGGTCATGCAAGCGGTGGATTTGATCATCATCAACGACGGTGAAGCACGCATGCTTTCCGAAGATGAGAACCTCGTTCGGGCCATGCACACTTTGGCAGAGGAAACCAACACGACCACCCTCATCGTGAAGCGTGGGGAACACGGCGTGTTGGCCCTTCACGAGGGAGCGCTTCTCGCCCTTCCCGCCGTTCCCACGGCGGATGTGGTCGACCCAACGGGTTGTGGCGATACTTTTGCAGGAGCCCTCGCCGCTCATTTGGCCTCGGGTTCGGGTCAACTCACGCTGGATGAATTACGCACGGGCTTGATGATGGCCACGGTCATGGCAAGTTTCACCCTCGAAGCGTTTGGAACGTCGGCGCTTCGAAGTTTAGAAGGCTCTTCGTTTGACCAACGAATGGATGCTTATCGCTCCATGTTGGGTCATTGATCAATCGTCATCAAGTCGAGGAACATCCACGTCCTCGTTATCTTCGCTGCTCGAGCGGAGGTCGCCAAATGACATGGTTTCAAAGGCGGTTTCATCCGATTGTCGCAATTGGTCTGCCGTCGCAAGAAGAAGTTCAGTGCGACGTTTGAGGCGGGCGGTTTCCTCGGGAGCCAACACGCCACCCTGCTCTTCAGAGAGGGAATCATGGACTCGTGCGTTACTTTCGCTGGCTGCGGCAGCGGCTTGGGCACGAAGGCCTCCGGATGTTTCTGTGGTGGCCATTGGTCGTGAGCGCCCACCGTTGGTGGCTCGATCCAAGATGTCGTTCGAGGTCGTTCGAATTCGATTCCAAATACCGCTCGTCCGATTGTCTCGTGGACGGAGGTTGCGAGTTCGTCGCGGTCGGAACAAGGAATCCTCAATCGAACGTTGTTCTTTGGGCTTCAAGAGCGTTTCTCGCTGAGCAACAGGCTCCAGCGTTTGTTCTGGTGTTACAGGTTCGGGTTCAGGCTCAATGACGGCGTCGATGGCGTCCAACCATTCTTCATCGAGCTCCAAGACATCATCGGTTTCCTCCTCGGGCGTTTCTTGATGCAAGCCGGGGACATGGGCGCCGTTTTGGTTCACAAATGACGGGAAGAACGAGGGCGTGTTTTCCTGGGTGCCTTGGTGCATGGGTGGTGCTTGCGTCGGGATCAGGACGCGGTGCTGAAGGGGGGCGGGGCGATGGTCCGGAGGGTACTCCACCCCTTGAGGTGGAAGGGCGACGGGTTGGAACCCTGGGATGAAACCAAACACTGAGGGTTGGACTTGGGGTTCTGGCTCATCGGTCGGCATCCAATCCGGTGTCGGTTGGTGTTGGATGCCGGCCATGCCTTCGGGTTCGTCGTCCGCAAGGAATTGATTGACGGCTTGAGGGACTTCAAGGACGTTCGGCAGGAGCGGTGCTGGGAGCACCTCAGCATCCCGCCAGCCTCCATCGAGTTCGGCTTCAATGGCTTTGAGTTTGGCTCGCACCTCGGCCATCGTCTTGTTGTTCGCAAGATGATTGAACATGAAACTCAGTCGGTTCAATGCTCGTTCATTTCCATACAGGACGTGGGTATCGCCCGACGAGGTCTGAATGGTCAAGGTTGGTTTCTTTGTCAGCACGCGAGCGGCGATCAGCCCCGAGCCTGTTCCGATGAAGGCCATTCTGTAGCTTGGAGGCACCATCACTCGATACCCAATCCAAATCAAGGCCATGCCAAGGAGAATAAGCCAAGTGGGCACCAAATTGCTGGAGTGGTGTTTCATGGTGGTGATGGCGTTCAATCGCATATCAACGGTCGCATTCCGTTTCCCTTCAATGCTGAGCATGCGCTCATCCAAGGTGATTTTCACCCGTTCCGATGGTTCTGCCAACCTGAGGGACAGGAAGGTTTCCTTGTCCGTCTCGCTGGTTGGTACAGTGACCTGTCCAATCTCGCGCATCCCATGTCCGAGCGGGGTGTGAGGGGTTATCAAACCACCGCAGAAGGTCCGAGTTGACCGGTGCAAAACCAGCGGTCGATTCAATCGCCGTCAAGCGTTGATTGGGGTGACCACCGCTGAGCCCATGATGCGAGGTTTGGAATCCAATTGAGCGATGAGCACAGCAGGCGGGTTGTCCTTCCTGATGAAAAGCGGATGCTCCCATTCGACCGTCATCTCACTTCCATCAACGCTCTGAATCCGTCCGACAACGAACTGGAGGTCAACGCTGGCGTGAATCACATCACCTGCGGTCAGCACGCGCTTTTGGAAGGGGGAGGTGGTGAGTTGAACCGTGGACCGGTTGTGTTCATCAAGGGCGAGGGGTGTTGAGATGTTCGCTCGTTTGTCGTCCACCGGTGGATGAACGATGATGGTGTTACCCGTCAGGTGTTCTTCCTTTGCGTTGCGCAAGGCGAGGCCTACACGGTCGCCAGCGGTCGCCACTTCGACATCGTCGTCCATCACCTGCAGGGATTTCGCACTCCCCGTTCCGTTGGCCGGCAGGAGCATGACTTCGTCGTGCACGTTGACGCGTCCCGATTGGACGTAGCCGATAGCGACCAAACCGATGCCTTTGACGTTGAAGTATTGGTCGACGGGAAGGACCAACGGGGCGTTGGCGTTTGCTTCCAGCACGCTCTGAATCTCGTCCATGAGTGCGTACATGCGCTCACGGAGATGGACGCCATCATTGGCTTCAAACGTCCATGAGCCAAGTCCTGCCTGTTTGAAGAGCATCTTCACCTGATCTTCGTCAACCCAGCCGCCTTCGCCAGGATTGATGACGGCCAAGCCACGCTGAATGCCAGCACTGGCAAAGGCCACCAAGGCTTCGCCTAGCGTGGCGTCAACAGCGGTGATTTCGATGATGCCTGCTTGGGACGTGGAGAGGGCGTTGAGAAACGGAGGGAGGCGTTCAGGGAACTTTGCAGGGCGAATAAGGGAGAGAATCCTTGCACCATCGGGCCCGTTTTCCTTGTGGACATAGGTGTGGACGTCCCTTTGGTCGGCTGCTTTGGCGATGCTTCGGGCAAGTTCATCCGAGGCGATCACGGCGATGTTCAATACGACCATGCATCGGCGAGTTGGCAGCGCTTGAAGAATCAATGGGTGTTCAAGCGTCCCGCTTGGCCTTCTGAGCAAGCATGTTGTCTCGGATGGCCTTGGCTTTCTCCCACTCCTCTTTTTCTTCGGCTGATTCGGGTGTGAATTGGGGGATTGGAATGGCTTGCATCATGGAATCGATGGCGACGAAGAAGAAGTAACCCTCGCAGATGATGCTCTTTTCCCAGGTCGCCTTGCTCATGGTATAGGCCGTCACCTTGGTGCACGCCGTTCGGCTGCTGGTGTAGACGATTTGTCCAGTGACCTCCAACAGGTCGCCTTGTCGAGCAGGTGCGATGAAGGTCAGCGTGTCGATGGAAATCGTGACGAATTCGCGATGAGCAAATTTTGCGCAGGCGATACCGCCGGCCTTGTCCATCAGCGAAAGGAGGCGACCACCAAACAGGGTGTTGTAGGCGTTGGTATCTTGGGGAAACACCTCTTCAATGAGGGCGACGGGCTCGGTGGAATACGGCTCCATGGACTGTCCAGACGCTCCACCCTCATAACTCATGTTCACCATGTTCAGGAAAAGGACGGTAAAAAGGGACCGAGTCGGATAAGCGACGAGATTTTAGGGGGAGAAACCCTCGCCGAGGTGCAGGTGACACCATGTCAAACGAAACACACCGAAAAACGAAGCCAATATTCTTGATGTTGTTGATGCTTCTTGCCCCGTTTGCTTCGGCCAACATTACCACTTTCGCTGGCGACGAAGAAACCGTTGATGTTGAGATTCGAGACGGGAATGAATTACAGAATCTGGTGGACGGTGTCATCGACCTGCCGGATGGCGAGACCGTCACCGGAGCGAGCATGAAGATTCACACCCATGCCGTTGAGCACGGACATCAATCCCGCATCGACACGGAAACGGACCTTGGCGGTGGAAACTACCGGGTGTGGAATCCTGATTATAACAATCAACTGACGGAGTTTTCCGATAAAGATCTCTTCCAGTACGAAGAGAACAATCAAGCATCACCCGTTTCCTTGATTTCCGAAGGTTTCTTGACGGATTTTGAAGGAACGCCTGCTGGTTTCACCGATTCCACTGACCCCGGCAACATGCCGTCCAGTGGCGTGGGTTGGGAACACGGTTCGCTCTCTGCATCCGATACTCCCGCAGGTTGTTCTTCCGGCCAAGATTGCTGGGGCACCAACCTCGCTGACACCAACTACACCGATGACAACCCCGACGGAAACACGCCCCCTTCCTACATGCCATTCGTCTTGGGATTGACCAGCGATTCGCTCTTTGTTGACCCGTTGCTCAAGAGCAAGACGGCGTTCTTTGATTCGTGGTGGAACCTTGAGACCTCGCCGGGCTCTCAGCCGAATTCGGTTCGCTTCCGAGACTGTGGCTACCTTCAGATCCGTTCCCAGCCGAATCCCGGTTTCCCTCCCGACAACTCCGGCTTCACTCACATCGCCATCGACCAGCTTTCGAGCAGCGGCCTTTCCTACGGCACCAACTACGCCCAAGGCGGCGGCTTTGGCAACAACTGGGACGGGAAAATCACGAGCAACTGCGGCGGTCTGCAAAACGGCAGCCAATGGGAATGGGGTCTTGCCGGTTCCTCGACCACCGCTCAAAACCCGTCAGGTTGGTCAACGCTTGCTGTTGACTTGACCGATTACATCGACGAGTATGTTCAGATTCGCTTCGTCATGCATCACACGGGCAGTTCCGCCATGAACATCGACGACAACATGTCGGGCTGGTATGTCGACAATTTCCGTCTTGGAGACCTCCTCCCACAGACGGCCAGCATGACGGTTCGTGGAATGACGCCGTCCACCCTCGGTGGCGAGAACCACCCCAACGGGTACGGACTGCTGTCACTTGAATCGGAAACTTCCTTGACGGCCACGTTGGAGGTTGATGTTCTCGACACAAACAACAACATCATCAACGACAAGGACGGACAACCCATGACCGGTTTGACGGGCGATGTCATCGAACTGTGGAACATCGACACCGACAAATACCGTTCTGTCAACCTGAAGTTCAATTTCAATTCCGGACCTGAGCGTCTTTCGACGCCCGTGCTCCACGGTTTCAGCATCGGCACACGTGTAGGTACAGGTTTCAACTTCTCCTCGTTCGGGCTCGTCCAAATCGATGATGGTATTTGGCAAACCATGGGCGGAGGTGAACCGATGTTCTACACGCCAGAGGTCAAACGGGAGGCTTACAGCGGTTCCTTTGAGCGAAGCAAATTCAGTTACCCCATCGTGGCCATGACGCCCATGATTCAAGACGACTGCAGCGAATCTCCCACCATCCAGGTCACGCCCACCGGTCAAACCACCAGCATCACGGTGGAGGACGGCGTGCTCACGGTGTTTGACGACCCGATGTTTGGCTTCAATGCGGTCACCTCCTACCAGGGACCCTGCGATGTTGGCGGCATTTGGTTCGACCTTGAATTCGGTCACCACGCCACCAACCTTCGCATTGACGTGGCTGACGATGGCGATGTGGACTACGGCTTCACAGAACCCGCTTTCGACATGTTTGGCCGTCAAACAACCTTTGTCTCAGGCACCGTTGACAACGTGAACTACGCCACTGACAAAACCACGCTCACCCTTGACGTCAACGGTCAAGCTACGGGTGGTTTCTTCCTCTTGCCAGAGGGTGCTGAAGTCTCAGCCGCTGATTTCGGTATGGACCAGATTTCAATCCGTTCGAACAGCGACCCCAACGAGGGCTTTGAAATGACGCTGATGGCGGGTTCTCAATCCGTGGTTTTGGGCGATATGCCCAACAGCACCACCATCGTTCAAGAGATGCTGACTCAACCCATGGACTTCGTCGGTGCGTTGAACGCTTTGCTCACCAACCCTTCCGTTGCGGGTACGCATCAGGACGAGTTTGGCCGATACTGGGTGATGTTCCGATTCATGGTCGAATCACCAAACGCCTCCTCAGGAACCACGCTTGACATCGTTGATTTGGACGTTGTTTACGACTATTCCACCACGCTCAACACCGCCGACGGGTTTGATATCGAACTCAATCAAGGTGTGGCTTTGTGGACCGGCGGCGCAACCGCCAGCGTGCCCATTGCCGTCTACACGGATTCCGGTGGCGGTGTTTCGTTGAGCGATCTTAGCGTCTCCACGAGCACGGGTTACACCAACACCATCGCCATGACCGATAATCCAGTGGGCCTTTACCCGAACGGGGACATCTACGAAGTGGTCACCACCCACGCCGTTGACCCGCTCACGGGAACGTCGCTTTCCGAAGCATGGCTGACCTTCGAATCAGAGTCTGGCTACATCAAATTCTCTTGGAGCGACTTCATGTCGTTCTCTGAAGCCAGCGACGTGAACGACTACGTTCAACTTGAATCCACGTCGTCCGTCGCCGATATCGCCAACGGCAAGGAAATCACATGGCATTTCCGTGTGAACCCAACGTGGGACGACACCGAAGCCGTTCGCATGTACTCGGGTCTAACGACCACCAACGGGGTCAACGGCCTTCCTGACGCCATTTTGCTCAACCCTGCTGTTGGCAACGCCGTTGAGAACGACGCCGGCATCACCTCGTTTGAACTCCAGAACAGCATCGGTGCTCCACAAGCGCTGACCGGTGCGGAATCGGGCCAAGACATCAACCTCATCGGTCAAATTCGCTTGGAAGACTTGAACGAAGCACCCGACCCAAGCTCGTACTTCCTCACCCTTGAACTCAAGCACGTCAACACCACGGACGGTAACATCACCGTGGAATGGGAAGAAGTGGCCAACCGCTCAGGTGTCATTGGCGGCGACTTCAACTGGAACATTGACCTTGGAAGTGCTGCTGGCAGCGAGACCTATCGATTTGCGGTTCGTGGCTACGAAGGCGGCGATTTGCTTTGCCCGCCCTCGCAATACAACCCAGACGATACGTGCGCCATTCCATTTGACATCACCATCGATACCTACGAACCCAATCTCCTTGACCTTCAGGTGTTGAGTCCTGGAACGGATTCCAACGTTGACTCAAACTGGAGAACCCTCCTTGACGACACGTGGGTCGTGCCTCAAACCACGCAACAAATTCGTATGTCCAGCCAAGATTTGCCAAGTCCCCCAGCGACCTTGGACATGCACCTTTGGGTTGAACACGACCACGATACCAACAGCGACGGCGTCCCCGATGCTGACGAATACATCACCATCACCCTCAACGGTGACGGTGAGGCCCCAACGGCCAACTATTCCGGCCAGTACAACGACTACGCCAATGAAGGATTGGAAGGCAAAGTGTCCATTTGGATCGAAGGCTACGACCTTGCAGGCAACCCCATTGACGGTGGTGGCCCTGGGTTTGACAACGACAAGGTCACCTACGTGTCCATGTCATCCAAGAGCCCTGTGATTCGAAACTTCTTCATCGAGGACTCCAAGGGGAATTCCTTCCTGAATTCCAACGAACTGCAATGGGACGGCACATGGAACCAAACCATGTACGCGGGTAACACCTACCACCTGATTCTTGAGGCCAGCGACGACAACGGTTGGCGAGACGTTGACTTCTTCCAAGTCAACCTTGACAAGACCGACGACGACATGACGGTCTGGTATTTCCCACGCAACCAAACCGCGTGGACCAACAGCCCTCACGTTGAAATCGTCTACGACGGCGACGTTGCGCCCTCCATGCTCACCATGGACAAGACGGCCCTCATCGACCCGTTTGAATCGGACTTCATCCTCAACATCCCCGTTCGTATCGACTGGGGTATTGTGGGAATGGATGGAAAGGACATCGAACCCAAACTGCAGATGCAGGATCTCGATAACCCGCTGTACACCATGCTCTCGGGCGTGCCGGGTCGCTACATCCAAATCTGGCGCTACAGCGACGGCATGCAACTTGATTTCCGAACCGACGAGGTCAACAACCTCATGGTCACCCCGATGTTTGAAGACGTCAGCGCACCGTTCACCAGCGATGTACGTCAAGGCTTCATCTTCGCAGGCGACACGGTACAGTTCACCGGCCAATTCGCTTTCCGCGAGGGTATCTATGACAGCGTCTACATCAATCCAGAGGTTGAGTTGACCATGGAAATCGTCCGCCAAAGTGCTGCGGAAGATTTCAACAAAGGATACATTGCAACACCGGGTGAGACCATCACACACACCTTCACCGGTGGTGTGTTTGACATCAACATCACCGCCCCTGTGTTCACCAACGAGTACACCTACACCTACCAGCTCATCAACTTGCCAAACGGTGCAGAAGATTTCACGGCGGCGGTGTGCGCAACGTCCACTTCCTACGGTTGTGGAGAGTTCACCTTGAAGGTAGACCGGACGCCTCCTGAGGTTCTCCCGAACACATGGTTGGCTGAGAAGGGGGCTCTCCCGACGGGTTCAGATGACCGCATCATCAAGAACACCCTGTCAACGGCCAACTATCACTGCGTCGACATTCAGGCTCAAATCAAGGAGCAGGAAGCCATGTTCCCCGGCGACCTTCAGGTCAACTGGATGTTCTACAGCAACACCATTGACTACACGCCATGGTCAGAATACGCAGAATATTTCGGATTCGAACCCTCCTCCGCAACGCTCTCATTGAGCACTTTGAGCGGTGGATACCTCGCCACGGCAACCTGTTTGGACCTCTGGCCGCTCTCCGATGCTGAACCACGTGTGTTTGATGCAGAAGTGAATGAACAACAACAACCCACGTTGATGTTTTGGATTTCCGGTGCTGACTCCGCTGGTTCAACGGTTCGATTGGGTGGCGGTCCACAGGATGACGGCTCCATTTTGCCCATCTTCTCAGGACAAGCACAACACAAGTCCGAATACACCTTCATTGAGGAGAAGGCCACCTTCGAGATTCAGGACGTGCTGCTCAGCGATGACCCACGGGTTGGCGAGAGCATGAAACTCCGAATCAAGGTCAAGAACACCGGTTCAATGGCTGGCGTCGCCGAACTGGTCATCAAGTCGGTGACCGATAGCGGAACACCTGTTGTTGAAGACACGGTCTCCACGCCCGAACTTGGTATCCAAGAAGTGAGCGATTGGGTCGAGGTCACCCTTGCTCCGTTCGCCACCCAAACCACGGGCATGTACTACACCATCAGTCTCAACGGTACCAGCGAAAACATCTACGACGGTTCTCAAGGCCAATGGGCGGACGTGTTTAACGTCAAGGTTCAGGCCGAGGAAGACTCTGGTAACATGTTGCTCATCGTGGTCATTCTCGTGGTGGTCATCGGTGTTCTGGGTACGCTTGTCCTGGTCCTCGCTCGCCGAGGCGGTGGCACCTCCATGCTCGACGATGAGTACGAAGACGAGGAGGACGACATGGGTTACGCGGACAGCAAGGTGCTGGCTGAGATTCCTGCGGACGTTGACCCCGAAATGGCTCGAGCCATGCAGACCTTCCCGCAATGGACGCAAGAAGAAATCCAAGGTTACTTTGACCAAGGATGGAACATCGAATCCCTTCAAGACTGGGTCAACAACCAGTGAGGGGGCCGCATGCCTTCGGAGAGTTGGACCGACGCGGTCTGGGAAGACCCGGACGGCGGGACCGTGATCATTCACGGCACCATGCCCACCGTGGTCTATCCCAACGCCATGCGCCCTCGTGCATCTTGGCATGGATTGGCTTTGCTTGAATCGCCTGATGTCGTCGACCTCTGGGTTCAGGAAGAGGCCGACGAAGCGGAATCCCAAGGCGTGAACCTGACTCACGCTCTCCTCTCCGGAGGTGCGTTTGGGAAATACGTGGAGGGGATTTCAACCCTTGAGGGACTTCAAGGAGGTCGTTTTCCAGACCCCGAACCGCGTCGATTGCAACGAAATGCAGACCGACACGACCGACCGGTGTTTTTCATTGAACCACTGGCTGATGACGAGGACTGGGGCGACTATCTGACCCAAGAAGCACGTGCAGTGTCTCATTGGAAGAAATTGCTCGGAATGATTCGGGTGGGGAAGCGATGGAAAAAGAGCGTCAAACATCATCTCTTCAACGCTCAACCCCCACCCAAGGGCCAATCGGTCGATTACGCCACGGCAAGCGTGCTGTCCGCTGCGTGGTGGGAACTTTCCGAGTGGCTCAGCACACCCGCTTTAGCTGCGCGTCGTGACGCACGATACGCTGCGAGAATCCGAGGTGCTCTAGCCGCTCTACGGGCCGTGGAAGGTGCAGAAGCCACGCTTCTGTTGGTGGTCCATTT
The DNA here is from genome assembly GCA_030741355.1 of Candidatus Poseidonia sp. GTDB lineage: Archaea > Thermoplasmatota > Poseidoniia > Poseidoniales > Poseidoniaceae > Poseidonia. Next base: position 33,248 of record JASLVM010000005.1, read on the forward strand.
GCCGCACAGCCCGGCCATGCTCAACGCTTTGAAAGAAGGTCCCGCTCCTGAGGAGATTTCATCAACATTGACCCACCCCACCAACACAGAGGAGGAGTGACATGGCGACCGGTTCCATTGACGTACGCGTTGAAAATCAACTGGTTCGGTTTATCTGCCCTACGCCTCTGAACCACGACGCCGTCGTCGCCGAAGTCGGAGGACAGCGAAACAGCGGCGTGGTCATCAAGGCGATGGAACGGCCACGTGCCACGCTGGTCATCGATGAAGAAGGCCGCATTGTCGTCCACGGCACCCACCGCATCGAAGCCGCTCGTGCTGCCGCCAAGGAACTCCTGCTTCGCATGGGCATGGACGACAGTGGACTTGTCGCAGAAATGGGTCCCGTCGTCGTCTCGTTCCAGTTTGATCGTGCGCTTAACTTGGAAGCCATACCGGCCAGCCTTCCCTCAGGGACGGCTGAATTCGATGCTCGCCTGGGTTGCACCACGCTGACGGATGTTCGACACAGCCTAACCGTTCAGATTTGGCCCAATGGCAAGTGCATTGTTGCGGACGCTCGACACCCCAACATGGTCGCCATGGCTGCGGTGTACTGGAACGGCGTTTTCAACGATAGAGGCTTTTTCGTCGACCGAATTTGAGGGAGCCGCATGGTCTATGACGGCCCGATTTTGGACAATCACTTCCACCTCAATCGCAAGGGCTTGTTTCTTGATGCTGCACGTTCGTTTCAACGCGTGGGCGGGACCGATTTGGTGCTCGTCCACTGCCCCGACTTTTCTTCACCGCCCGAGACCTTGGAAGGTCATCGCTCGGCCTATGCCGATACGCTGAGCATGGCAAAATCTGTCCGGGAGGAAGTGGGTCTCGGGGTTCGCGTGGTGCTTGGCCCGCATCCTGCTGCCTTTGCTCATCAATTCGAGCGCTGGGTTTCGCAGGATGGCGAGGCTGGGAAAGAACGTGCGATTGAAAATTATCGGCATTCCATCCAGGCCGCTCTTGATTTCGTTCACGAGGGCCAGGCGCATGCCATCGGCGAAGTCGGCCGCCCACATTGGCCCGTTTCGGATGAAATTTGGGACCTTTCAAATGAACTTCTGGATGAGACATTACACCTCGCTGCGCAAGAGGGTCTGCCGCTTCAGTTGCACGTTGAAGGAGAGAGCGAGGACACGTATCCAGATTTGGCTCAGCGGGCCTTGCGCCAAGGCATGGATTTGAGAAAATTGATTCGACATTATTCTCCTCCCGACGTGCGAGAGGATCATACTCATGGATTGACGCCGAGTGTTCTCTGTGGGAAAGGCGCCTTGGAACGCCTGATTGAAACCCACGGGATGGCCAAAAACGGCTTTTTCCTCGAAACAGATTACATGGACGACCCCCGAAGGCCTGGGGCCGTGCTCGGGCCGAAAACCGTTCCAAAACGAACGCAACAGCTTCTCGCTGCTGGTGTGGATGAAGAGGTCATGTGGAACACGCACAGTGCACTACCGAACCTCGTCTATGGAGAATAATGTGAACTTGCGTGAACCCATTCTTTTGGGCAACAACTCCCCATCACATTCATCAAAGAGAATCCACAGGGAGCGGTGAGGGCCATGCTTCCGACTCGCCGCTTGGGTTTGTTCGTCGTGGCGCTGGTGTTGCTCAGTTTCGCCCCGTCTGTTCAGGCTCAGGCCCCAACAGCACCCGGTGTTGAGATTGATTGCGAGGAGAAACAACCCGAACTCGATGTCCATCCGCTGAACGATCCGGTGGTTGAAATCACCTGCACGGTGAAGAATCCCTCCTCGTTCCAAGAATCCATCAGCGTGGAAAAGGAATGGGATGGCCTTGAAGTGGACATGATGCTGGAAGAGGATACGTTTGACCTCGGCCCAGACGAAGAGGAGGATTTCAAAGTCACCTTCACTGGACAAACCCGCCTTCCTGCCGACCTTTCCTATGACTTCACGTTGGTGGCCTCGGTGACCAATGTCGGCATGCTCGACTGGCCCGAAGCCCTCTCTTCCAACGCATCGGTGAGCGGAGACCTCAACATCGCCACCTTTGGAATGGTCGATTTGGATATCTCAGATAAGAGTACACGGACCATGAGCGAGGGCGATGAGGTGAAGATTTCTTTCCAATTCCAGAACAACGGCAACGCCGATGACAAAATCCGTGTTTCCATCACGAACGCTGCAGAACTTGAGGCAGCTGGATTCACGTTCTCCGACGGCACGTTCGTAGCCGAAGATGTGACCGAGGGTGGCGTATCGACCGTGAGGGAATTGTCCGTCAGGGCTCCCTCGGAAGTGCTGGCAGATGAGCGCCTCCAAATCACGTTCCAAGCGCAGAGCGAGAACGATGCTCAGGCCCCTGTCAGCGAGAGTAGCATCTCCATTCAACTCGAAGCAGGCAACACGGCAGGTGGGCTGGGTGGAGGTTTGGAAGAGGTTGACAAAGACACGCTTGTCATGTACGGAAGCATTGGCGCCGCCGTCCTCTTTGGTCTCATTTTCGTGGTGGCTCTGGCAAAAACCATCCGTCGAAGAGCCAACGCTCAACCGATGTACGTCCCGCCAGTTGATTTGGATGACGAATCCGAGGAAGATGAAATCGACGAGCTTGACCTTTCCGATCTTGACGACCTTTTCCCCGATGATGAGGACGACGATTTGGACGATGTTTTCGCCGACTTGTAGCGTCTTCTCGCGGCGCATTCCATACGGTCTTGAACTCGGCCGATGTGACACGATTTGATAGGCAACACTCAAAGGCTTGGTGTAGCGCACTACACCTAATCCCCAAGGAGGAATTTCATGCTTGGACTGGAAGGTAAAACGGCCTTTGTGTTTGGTGTTGCCAGTGAAGACTCCATTGCATGGGCGATTTGCAAACAATTGGCAGCTGCTGGCGTCACGCTGTATTTGGGGTATCAGAAGCGCTTCATGAGCCGTGTGTTCAAACTCAAAGACGAACTTCCAGCCATCGGCGGTTTCTACCCGCTCGATGTCGCCTCTGACGGCACCACGCAGGAATTTTTCACGGCGTTTGCCGCTGACCATCCTGGAAAGAAAGCGGACATTCTGGTCCACGCCATTGGGTTTGCTCCACGCTCTTGCTTTGACCGCCCTATCCTTTTCGTGGAGGACGACGACATCAACACCGCCATGACCATTTCAGCGAATTCTCTTCAACGCTGCCTCAAGCACGCTTTGCCCTATCTCAATGCGGGGTCGTCCACCATCACCTTGACCTATGCTGCCTCCAACAGGTTCGTCCCCAGCTACGGCATCATGTCCATGGCCAAAGCGGCCTTGGAATGCTGGACACGTGAACTGGCGTGCCACCTTGGTCCCGAAGGCCACCGGGTCAACGCCATCTCCTCGGGCCCCATCCGCACCATCGCCGCCAGCGGGATTCCGGGATTTGACCGAATTCTCGACCACGTTGAAGCCAATGCGCCTCTTCGAAGAAATGTCAGCCAAGCCGATGTTGCAGGCGCCACCCTTTGGCTTGCCAGCCCCCTTTCGGCTGGCGTCACCGGGCAGTGCGTCTACGTCGATGCAGGCTATTCCATCACAATGGTGCCGGAGAGCATCATGAACTGAGGTGTGCACATGACCTTGACCACAGCAGACGGCAAACCCTGTGAGGGAATTGAGCAGGGTCCTTTCGAGCCCATTGCCGTCATTGGTTTGGGCGCTTTGATGCCCGATGCCCATGACATCGATGCCTTTTGGCAAAACATCCTCGATGCCAAAGTAAGCATTCGTCCGTTGCCCGATGGCAGGTGGCCCGGCCCTGTTGACCACTTCTGGAAGGAAGGCGGCCCCGGAGAACACACGGAAGGCTACACTTACGCAAAAATTGGAGCGCTTGTCTCCGATGCAGAATTTGATTGGCGACGATGGCGCCAACCCCCCGGCACCCTCCCACAAATCGACCCGTGCCAGTTGTGGGCGGTTTCCGTGTCTGCCGATGCCATCGAGCATGCAGGTTATGGTGGCGAATCCAGTGATATCGATCGCACCAAGACCGGCGTGGTCTTTGCCAACGCGCTCGGCGGTGAAAACCGCAACCTGTCCAACCTTCGCGTGTGGTCAAACCACACCACGGCTCTGGCCAAAGCACACGGTCTTCCAGAGGCCAATGTGGACGGCTTTACCGAGGCGGTGTTGGAAGGGGCGCCAAGAGTGGACGAAGACACCATGCCGGGTGAATTGGCCAACGTCGTTTCAGGACGGGTTGCCAACCTGCTTGATTTGCAAGGGCCGAACCATGCGATGGATGCTGCCTGCGCCTCCTCGATGGCGGCCGTTCTCGATGCCTGCCGGCTGCTTCAAACGCGCCAAGTCGACGTCATGCTGGCGGGGGCGACGGACCGAACGATGGACCCTGCAACGTTTGCAAAATTCTCTGCTATCGGGGCACTTTCCCCGACGCATTCCTCGCCCTTTGATGCTCGAGCCAACGGCTTTGTCATGGGTGAAGGCGCTGGCGTGTTGGTGCTCAAGCGCCTTAGCGATGCCATTCGTGATGACGATGAAATTTACAGCGTCATCCGAGGTATTGGCGGCTCATCCGACGGCCGAGGCAAAGGCATCACCGCCCCGAGCCAACGCGGGCAAATCCAAGCCATCGCCCGTGCTTACAACCAAGCGGGCTACCCTGCATCTTCGGTTGAATTGGTGGAAGCCCACGGAACCTCAACCAAGGTGGGCGACGCCACAGAACTTTCCACCCTTTCCAGGCTATGGACGGGAGTTGAAGGCACTGGAAACGTAGCCGTTGGCTCCATAAAATCTCAAATTGGCCACCTCAAAGCAGCAGCAGGTATTGCAGGCATCATGAAATCGGTCATGGCCCTCCACCACCGAACCATTCCTCCAAGTGCGAATTTTGAGACGCCAAACCCCACGGTCGACTGGTCCAACATCCCATTTTTCGTACCCACGGCCCCCATGGAATGGCCTCGGCCTGCCTCAAACCCTCGCCGGGCCGGCGTTTCGGCGTTTGGCTTCGGCGGCACCAATTTCCACATCGCGCTTGAGGGCTACGAGCCTGATTACCACGCCCCCTTGGCCTCCGAATGGGATGCGCGCTGGTCAGCCTACAGCGGGCAAGCCGCCCAAGAAGCCCCTTCCATCTTCGACCCGACGCTTCCCGCCACCATGTCGCACGAGTCCATGAAAGCGATTGAAGGCGGGGTCCTCTTGCTTTCGGACGACTCCCTGGAATCCCTCCAAGCCCAACTCGCCAACCTCACGTTTGACGGCCCGTTGTTTGATGACGACCCCAAGGGGCGACGTTTGTCCGAAGCTCTCCAAACTGCCAGCCACGCGTTTGAGCCCGCTCAGCCGATTCGAATGGCGCTGGTAGCGACTTCGTGGGCCGAGTTT
>JASLVM010000005.1:38739-62331 GCA_030741355.1 Candidatus Poseidonia sp.
GCCAAACGGCAAACGTTGGCAGGCCAGGCCATGATGGACTCTGAAAAATGGGGCTTTTTGCAGGCGCAGGGCGTGTTGCTGACCGACCAACCCTCCATGCCTTCCAAAGCCAAGACCGTCCATATGTACCCGGGTCAAGGAAGCCAATACGTCGGCATGACCGCCGATCTGGTTCAACGTTTCACGGCTCCTGCTGATGTATGGGAGCAAGCGGACGAAACCATGGTGGAGGTGCTGAATGGTGAAACGCTCTCAGGATTTGTGTTGCGTTCCTCCCTTTCCAAGGACGAACTCAAGGAAGCGGAGCACAAACTCAAGCAGACGGAGTACACCCAACCGGCGATGCTCACGGCTGATTTGGCCATTGAACGTACGCTGCAAGCCTACGGCCATTCACCGGACATGGTGGCCGGTCATTCTTTGGGCGAATACGCTGCTCTCATGTCGTCCGGGATTTTGGACATGGATGGCGCCCTTCGAGCCGCTGCTGCTCGTGGGACGGAAATGGGTGCGGTTGAAATTGACGACAAAGGCCTGATGGCCAGTGTCACGGCCCCGTACAGTGCGGTTGAAGCGGTTCTCGAAGCCACCGATGGTTACGTGATTGCCGCCAATAAGAACTCACCAAAAATGACCGTCATCGCGGGTGAAACAGAACCGGTCAAGGCCGCTATGGCCATGTTCGAAGAGCAAGGTTTCTCTTGCGTTGCCCTTGCCACTTCCCACGCATTCCACTCTCGAATCGTTGCTCCTGCCAATGAACCGCTTCGACGCTTCTTGGAGGGGTTGGATATTCGATGGCCTGAAGTCCCCATCACCGCCAACGTCGATGGAACGTTCTACCCGGTCGACGGCGAAGATTCCAAAGCTGCCATCTTGGAGAAACTCGCCCCGCAGATGGCATCTTCTGTGGAGTGGACCAAACAGATCGAAACCATGTATGCTGCCGGAGGGCGGTTGTTCGTTGAGGTCGGGCCCAAGCGTGCGCTGACCATGTTTGCCATGCAAATTCTGGAGGGCCAACCCCATGTTCCCATCATGACCAATCACCCGAAGCAGGGCGGTATTGCCAGTTTCATGACCGCCATCGGTGCCTTGGCGCTCGCTGGACGACCTCCAATGTGGCCGTCGCTCGATTCTGATGCGCTGCAGGACGCCTTCAAAGCAGGGCCGATTGAAGCGCGTGCACCCACGACGCTCTCACCATCGACCTCCACCGCTGCCTTGGAGTCGCTTCGCACACGAGCACGCCCCCTCCCCGGCAGCGGCGTTGCGTCTGCACCAATGAACGCCGTGGCCTCGCCTGTCCAAACCGGGCCGCTGGATTCCGACTTTGCTCGCGACCGAGCCATCAAGGCGTACGTGGGAGATCGGATTGCTGCGTACAGCGGCTACCCCGCCTCGTTCTGTCACGGCCATGTCCCTCTCACGACGGGATTGGGCCTTTCGACCGAACAGGTCCAGCGGGTGGTCGCCACCATCGCTTCTGAGGCCCAAACGGACCCCGAATTTGACGGGGCCGCTGCGGTGACGGCGGGCGACCTCGCTCGCTGGGTTCGGACTCCACCGTCCTCATGGTCTCCGATGGCCACGGTCTCTGCGCCTCCGAGTCTCAAATTGGCGCCCGTCCAGACGGTCTCCATGCTTCAATCCGGCCACCGAAGGGATGCCGACCCGTACGTGGTCACCGGTGTTTCGCTTGGTTTGCCGGGCATGGATCGTGTGTTTTCAGAGGACGCCTTTGAGAAATTGGTTCGAGGCGAGACCTGCATCAGCGAGGTTTCGGACGAATACAAGCAACGTCTGCTTGACAAGAACATTGTCCGTCTCATCAAGGGGCGGGACGGTTCGGTAAACATGGACCAAGCCACGGTGTTTGGAGACATTCCTCAACTCGCCGGCCTCAAAGGTGCCTTTGACCTCGCAGAAGAATTCGGTATCGACCCCAAAGCCATCGTCGCATGGGACATCAGCACCCAGCTCGCCGTGGCCGCCGGCCTGTTGGCCCTTCGCGATGCAGGGATTCCTCTCACGCCCGTTGAGCAGGTTGGCAAGGGCGGACTGCGTTTGATTCGAAACTGGCAGGTGCCTCAAATCCAACGTGAACGCACGGGCATCGTCTTCTCCTCCTGCTTCCCAGGTCTTCAGATGGCCTCCAAGCATGCCAAGAACAACGGCGATGATGGTGAAGGGCGCTTCGATCGCCGATATCTGTTCCAAACGCTCAACATGGGCCATTCCCAATTCGCCCAATACACTGGCATTCGAGGGCCGAACACCACCATCAATCTGGCGTGTGCTTCCGCCACCGCCGCCTTCGGGGTTGCCGAAGACTGGTTGGACGCTGGACGGGTCGACCGTGTGGTCATCATCAGCGGGGATGACGTAACAGGTGACGACCTCTGGGAGTGGATTGCCGGTGGCTTCGCCGCATCTGGCGCTGCTGCGACCAACAACGTCGTTGAAGAGACCGCTCTTCCCTTTGACCGCCGTCGCAACGGCCTCATTTTGGGCATGGGTGCAGCGGCCTTCGTCGTCGAACGTAACTCCGAAGCGCAACAGCGCGGCGTGCAACCCATTGCTGAATTCCTTGGCTCGACCACGGCCAATTCTGCTTACCATGGTACACGCTTGGACGTCGAACACGTCGGCCAGGTCGTGAACGGTTTCATCACCGACATGGAACGTCGTTGGGGCCTTGACAGACACGCTATGGCTCCAAACACCGTCTTCTTCTCTCACGAAACATACACGCCGGCACGAGGTGGTTCGGCTCAATCCGAAGTCAAAGCGTTGCGTGACACCTTTGGTGATTCCACCAATAAATTGGTCATTGCCAACACGAAAGGCTTCACGGGCCACCCCATGGCGGTCGGCATTGAAGATGCGAGCATGTTTTACGGGTTGAAAACCCGACGAATTCCCCCGATCGCCAATCACAAGGAGAAGGACCCGGAGCTGGGCGACCTCAATCTCTCAACCGGTGGCGACTATCCTGAATTGGAATACGGCTTGCGCTTTGCTGCTGGTTTTGGCTCGCAAATCGCTCTGTCCTTGATGCGAAGGTGGCCTGTTGAAGGCGACCGAATCGACGGAGCCCGATTGTTGGCATGGGCGAGGGGTCTTGCTGGAACTGATGATGTCGTGATGCGCATTCTTCAGAACAAACTTGTGGCTTACGTTGACGGTGAAAACAATCTCCACGGGGGCATTCAAGGCGAACCGTGGCCCGCCACGTCGTCTTGGGAAGGCAAGCCCTCGGTGTCGGCCGTCGCTGCACCTGCTGCACCTGCCCCTGCACCCGAAGTGAAGCCCTCGCCTGCAGTGGCTCCTCCAGTTCCCGCCGCCAGTAGCATTGCAGTGGACGACGAAAGCATGGTTGCAACCGTCATCGAAGTTGTTGTCAATCACACGGGTTATCCCGCTGACTTTGTCGAATTGGACCAAGACCTCGAAGGAGAATTGGGCATTGATACGGTGAAGCAGGCTGAGATCATGGCCGATATTCGTGACAGGTTCGACCTCCCCGTGGATGAGGACTTTGTTCTCGCCGACTACCCGACGCTGAGTCATATGATTGGCTACATCCAACGCATGAAAGGCGGTGTTTCCGCTTCACCGGCCCCGGTTGAGACCTCTCCCGAGGTTGAAGCGGTGTCACCCGAACCGGCCCCGGCCCCAGCACCGGCACCTGCGGCGAAGGTGGACGATGCTGACATGACCGCAACGGTCGTGACCGTCGTGGTGGAACACACCGGCTATCCTGCCGATTTCATTGAACTGGATCAAGATCTCGAAGGTGAATTGGGTATTGACACGGTCAAACAAGCCGAAATCATGGCTGACATTCGAGATAAGTTCAGCCTGCCCATCGATGAGGACTTCGTTTTGGCCGACCACCCGACGTTGAACCACATGATTGGCTACATCCAACGCATGCAAGGCGGTGCTCCAGCCGCTACCCCGGCGGCTCCTGTTGCATCACCGCCACCTGCTGCTCCAGAAGCACCAGCTCCTGCCGTTGTACCTTCTCCAGCCCCATCAGTTCCATCGGAGGGTCAATCGCATCCAGATATTGAACAGGTGCTGGTTTCGGTTGTGGTGGACCACACCGGCTATCCTGCTGATTTCATCGAAATGGACCAAGACCTCGAAGGCGAATTGGGCATTGACACGGTGAAGCAAGCGGAAATCATGGCCGAAATCAGAGACCGCTTCTCCTTGCCAGTGGACGAGGATTTCGTCCTTGCAGACCACCCCACTTTGAACCATTTCACGGCTTACATCGTGAAAATGCAAGGTGGCGGAGCAGTGGAAGCACCGGCCGCCGAGGCCATCGCCTCTTCTCCCCAGGCCGCAGCCACCGTCCCCTCCTCTTCTGCTCCAGATGGAACGCGAAGGTGGCAAGTGGAAATTGAGGGCTGCCCGGGCATCCCTTCCCCCCTTCATCCCGAAGGTACGGTGGTGGTCTCCGACGACGGTTGGGGTATTGCTGAGGCCTTCTGTCAACGCATGGAAGCGCGAGGATTGAAGGCCGTCCGGGTTGGCTTTGAGAGCCGAATACGCGATGCTTCAAGTCAAGATGAAGGCGGTCGTACCGTGTACAGGGTTGACCCTGAGCAACCCGAACATTTGGCATGGGTGGCGACCCAACTTCGCGATGTCCAACTGGCGGGCATGGTTCACATGGCGCCGATGAAATTGGCTTCAGAACAGTGGCCAGAGGACACCTATCCTTCCTCACAAATCGCCCTCGCTGCCCACGGTTGGTTCGGTTTGCTCAAAGAATTGAGCGGCCAGATTCCAACCGATTCATCCGGCTTCATCGCCTCGGTCTCTGCCCTTGACGGTCGACACGGGAACAAAGGCGACCGATTCAACGCCCTCCAATGCGCCGCAAGCGGCGTCACCAAGTCGTTTGCTTTCGAGCGACCCGACCTGCGTTGTCGAGCATTGGACCTCCATCCCGAGTTTGTACTGGAGGCCTCTGAAGCGGCTGAACGTATTGAGAACGATGTGTTTGAACTCGACGGCGAGGTCGAGATCAGTTTGGACCGAGACGGTCGGCGATGGGCCCTCGTGGCCTTTGCGGAGGATGTCGTGGAAGACCTTCAGCCGTTGACCGGTGACGATACTTGGTTGGTGTCCGGTGGCGGTTCAGGCGTTACGGCGGCTTCGATCATCGGCGTCGCTCATGCAAGTCCGAAAGCAGGAGCACACTTCGAATTGCTTGGCCGCTCAACACTGATCGAGTCCACGGCCGCTTGGGTTGACTGGACCGAAGACCAACTGTCCGACGAAAAGAACGCTTTGCGAGAACGTCTCATCGACGCCAGCGAAACCGGGAAGGTCACCATGGTCGAGTGGAACCAAGCATGGCAGCGATTTACCCGAAGCAGGGACGTCTACCTCACGCTTGACGCCATCGCCAAAACAGGCAATCATGCAACCTATCACTCGGTTGATGTGATGGACAGTGAAGCGCTTGCAGGTCTGGGGGCTTCCCTTGGTCGCCCCATAACAGGTCTCGTTCACGGCGCAGGGTTGGAAGATTCGAAACTCGTCGCTGACAAAGCCTACGACGTCTTTGACCGGGTGGTGCGCGTGAAGATTGACGGGTGGCGAGCCCTGATGTCGGCCGTTCATGCCTCTGGACGAGAGGCGCCTGATTTCGCTTGCTGCTTCACCAGCGTCGCAGGAAGGTTTGGGAACGGCGGTCAAACCGATTACGCCGCCGCCAACTCGGTCTTGGATGCTGAAATGGCTCGATTGACGGCCACCACAACCTGCCGTGCGGTCGCCATCGGTTGGACGGGTTGGCGAGATGTCGGTATGGCCACACGTGGCTCGATTGAAGCGGTTTTCGCAGCCGCAGGCATTGAAACATTGGCCGTTGAAGAGGGCGTATCCATCTTCGTCGGCGAAGCCCTTCAAGGCGGAAAACGACGGGTCCTTGGTTGCGGTTCGCTCGGCATGATGGATCGCTTCGGTTCGTTCCGAGAGGCGCCCCTGAAGTTGCCCCCAAGTATGGCCGCAACCATGGCCGACCCGAGCCGCTTCCCCTTCGTTGACAAGGTCCTTTCCTTGGAAGAAGGACAGCAACTGGTGACCCAAACAACCCTTTCAGAAGCCGACCATCCTTTCTTGACGGACCATGCCATTGAGGGCGTTCCCTATCACCCCGGTGTCATGGCCATGGAGATGTTTGCGCAATCGGCGTTGTTGCTCCGCCCCTCAACCTGCCTGGCCGGATTCGAGGAGGTCCGCTTTGGTTTGCCAGTCAAACTCCTGAAAGGCCCCATGACGGTTCGCGTTGAGGCTGAAGTGGTGCGTTCAGAGGATGACATGACATGGGTGCGTTGCCGCTTGGTGTCGGATTTGTCCAAATCCACGGGCGAAGTCTTCGGTGAGCGGGAGCACCATGCGGCCTTGGTCCGCCTCGTGGAAAAGTGCGAGGACCTCTGCCCCTTCCTGCAGCGTGAGGTCGATGAATTACCTTCAATTGGAACGCCGCCTCAAGGAGATGTAATCCATCCCGCCTCGTTCATTTACGACCGCTATTTCCACGGCCCACGTTTCCAATCGCATGGTGGCGTGCTCCGAGGCGTTGGCGAGGGCGACCGGAAGGGCATCGACGGACGAGCCCTCATGCGCCACCAATTGCCTGCGACGGACCAATTCTCTTCGGAAACAGAAGGCGAGCAAGTGTTGCTTGAAGCCCTCCCGATGCTGATTGAAGCAGGTTTCCAAAACGCTGGGTTGGTGGCGATGGAACTGCTTGGGTACAGCAGCCTTCCGGTTGGGATCAACTGGTCGACCATGCTCCGGGTGCCCGATGCAGACGAAACGCTTCGATTGCGAAGCGTGCAAATCGACTCTCCAGGCGATGGCATCACGGTCCATGATGTTCTGATCGTCGGTGAAGACGACGCCCCGGTCTTGGCCCTCAAAGGACTTCAACTCAAGGCCATGGCCACCGTTGACGAAAACCAGCGGTTTTCCCTCGAGCGATGAGACGGGGGGTAAGCGTTGACCATTGAACGGCTCAGGGCACCTCACGATGCAAAAGGCGTGGACGTGTTTGTCATGCCGGTTTCGGCGTGGCCGTTGTCCGAAGTCCCACTTGCGCAGGTTGCTGAAGTGGACACTTTTGTGACCGAGAAAAGACGCCACGAGCACCTCAGCGGACGGCGCCTCTTGGGTGAAGCGCTGAAGACATGGGGCGTGGCTGACCTTTCGGTGGTGGAGGTTCACCGAGACCAATTCAGGGCGCCTTCAGTTCGATTCATTCAAGGCGTATGGAAGCGCACCCCTCTTCCGAACATCTCCATTTCTCACAGCGATGGTATGGCCTTTGTTGCCCTCGCACCTCCGACCCACCGAGTCGGGCTCGATGCAGAACCTATCGAGCGTACGCTTGCAGAGAATGCGTTTGATTTGATGGCAAAAGGTGGAGAGTTGGAACGTTTGCGTGCCGAACCAACGCATGTGTTTCGTGCATGGACGGGGAAGGAAGCTGTGCAAAAATGCCTGGGCCAAGGCATGCACCTCAATCCCCGTGAAATTGAAATTCCAATTGAATCTAATCCAATGAATTTTTCAATTGAAAATTCAAATATCCAATTGCAATATTGGACAGAAAAAGGGTACCATTTATCGCTCGCGACCACCCCGAATCAACCCCCTCGACCCAATGCAGAGGACTTGCTTCTTGACCGCACCCTTGCAGCCATGAAGGCCCAACCGGACTGGGGCGTTGGGTGCAAGACCCAACGAAAGGGCGCATGATTCAATTCCAGAGTCGGCTGCTTTCCCAAGGAAGGTTCAGCGCCACGCCGATCTCGGTCAGGATAACGAAGTTGAACACGACGTAGGTGACGGCAAAGAGCAGGAACACCAACAACGAGGTGTTGACGATCCGCTTTCGTTGCCTTTTTACTTCGTCAAGTGTGCATATTCCATCCTTGCGGAAATACAGGACCAACCCGAGTGTTACGAGGGCAGCACTGAGGCTGAGCAGGAGGGGTCGAAACCAACCCATGCCGTTGGTGCCCCAGTAAAGGTCGTTGGAAAGTGCTGCAGCGCTTGAAACACTGGCGAGTCCAAAGAGGACGAGGACCACGCTGGGGAAGCAGCACATGGATGCGAGGAAGGCCGACCCTCCAATCCACTTCCACAACGACTTGACGTCGCCGGTGACATGTGCATCGTCCATGGTTAAGAAAACGAAGGATTCCTTTTCAATATGTGTTCTCAAACACAGTCCTTGAACGTGGGTACTTCCTCAATGGCGTTGGTGTGCCAAATGAGCGGCAGCACGGGTGTCCCGTCCGACCATTCACCCATCCCCGTCAGCATGGTCTGGTCGGTCATGTATTGGAACGCCCAATCGGCGGTGAAGGTGTCCTCCCTTCCGTGTGCAACCAGATAATCGGCTTGCGCATCCACCCGTCGATAAAAACTCCAGTCCGACAACGTGTCGTGGGCTGGGTCGGTTTGCAGGTAGTGACTGGCGACCAACCTTGGAAACCCATAGCGATCGGATTGAATTTCGAGCAATTGATTTCGTTCATCGGGCAGCGAGGCAAAGAGCTGTTGATGGAAGGCGCCGGGGCACATGCCAACGCTCATGTCGTCTTGAGGCACGCCGATTTGGACCATGGTTTCGTTTGGCATGGCCGACAAATCAGGTTGGAGGTTCGCTTGCATGGGTCGACTGGCCGGTGATTCCAAGGCCACAACGAGCGCTTTTGACCCCCATCCACGTTCAAGGACATCGTCCAACGTGATGAACGTGTAAGCCGCACCGAGGCTATGCCCTCCGGTCCACAGTGTCGACGGATCAACGTAGCGTTGGCCGAGATGCTCCTCGAGTTGGGCCTCTCGTTGGGGTTGAAGTAAAATTGAGTCCACATGGTCGAGAGCCGCCCGAATGGCGAGGTCTCGCTGCACATGCTGGAGGTAGTCCGAAGTGCCCCGGTCGTAGGCGGCTTCGTGAGACTCATATCCAGCCGGCCGAAGGTCGGACGGGTATTGAATGAAAGCAACGGCCATGCCTTTGCTGGCAAGGTGGTTGGTCCAATCCTGATAGGCGTCAACATCGGGGTAGCCAAAGCCGTGGAGGAGAATCGCCAGCGGGATGCTGGTGATGGGCAGGTCGTCAGGAAGATTGGGCAGGGTGATGTAAACGCTGAATTCGATGTCATCTTCGAGTTCCCCTTGGACGCGAGCGACCTCCTCGGGCATGACGTACGGTGAACGATATTGTTCCACAGTGTACGGCCCGGGGAAGGAACCGTAACCCATTGCAGGGGCCTCGGGTGGCGAAGGTGCGTAGCCGATGACGGCCGGTATACCCGGCATGACGAGCCAAGCCGCGAAGAAGACCCCAATCACATGGATGACCCTCGTCGGTGACACCTTGTCTTGCCCGGGACCACGCAGCGAAGGCGGTCCTGCAAGGGCGACGAGGAAACAAGCCAGCGTCCACCCCATGAGCGTAGGGAGGAGAAGGAAGGCCCCTTGCAAATAGAAGGCGTCCATCATGAAGTGAATGGCGATGAACCCAAGCAGCAAACCAAGGAAGGCGTATGGAATGGCCATCCAGGCCTTTCTGTCCTCTTGTGCCACGACGGCCTTTCGTAAACCGTAGGCGATTCCAGCCACGATCAACATGTAGGATAGGCCCATGGCGGGGGCGTTTCGAAGGCTCATGGTCCACTCCAGCGACCGAACGGCGTGGGGCCAGACCGAGTCAACCAACCCCTTTCCAGCGAGCAATCGTAGAATCGTCTCGCTAAAGGCCAACAGGAAGCCGACAGGTAGCGCCCAAGCCGGGTTGAGGCTACGTTTCACCGGTGGAACCTCTTGGGCACCGGTGACTTCTGTTGACGGTTCCACGGAAAAAACTCCGGACATGGTGTACAAGAAGTTTCGTTCAACTCCTCGCAGGTTTCAAGCCCTGAAGTTCTTGATTTGAGGGGGCAAGATGAACTTCAGTAGGGGACGTCTTTCCATCCGATTTTGTATCCGATGAGGTTGAAGGAACGGTGCAGAACCGGCGTGATGACCACCAATGCGAGCATGGGAAGTCGCAATTCCTCAGCCGCGAGGATGGACGAGCCGAGGAAGAGTTGACCCCACAAAAACACCATGATGGCAAACGGCAGGGTGTCCAAAAGCGGAGCCTTGGATGAGATTTCGCCTTCTCGCTTGAGCCCCCGACGTCGCTTCACGAACGAGCCGGTACTGTCTCCGACGAGGCATGCAAGTCCAAGGAAGGACCCTAAGATGAAGGCGGTCCCGTTGGCGCCACCAATGGAAAACCATGCTCCTTCTGAACCGATGAGGGGATGGGCGAACACGGTGGCTCCATCGTCAAAGGCCGTCGCCATATCACCCATGCTCACCAACGAGGCCAAGAGCATGCAGAGGAAACCGGACGTGAGCGAACCTCCGATCAAACCGTTCCACGTCTTACCGTCGCCCAACATTCGATTGCCGTCGGCCAAGACGCGTCCACCGTCAATGGGCCATGGTCCGTAGCCTGTTTTGGGGAGCCATTTCCCCCACATCATCGCAAATGTGTTGGCAAGAAAGCCGGGAAGGTAGAGCCAAAGCGTGAGCAAGCAAAGTAACAAGAAATCCATGCATCATCACCTATGTGTTGCAGGGTGGCTTCGACGGCGAGCCTTTCATGGTTGCCCGGCGGATGAACCTCTCAAGGCCTTCTCCGATTCGGTTTGGAGGTGCGGATAGCGGGAGTCGAACCCACGACATAAGGTTGGAAACCTCAGATGATAACCACTTCACCATATCCGCAGTGTGGTAAACACGGCGACAAGCCTCTCCCCTTTGAGGGAATCGGTTCGCACCCTTTGCTCATCGCCTGCTTCGGAAATCGCTGAACATGGATTCCGTTCGCTCCCTTTGAACACGCGGCTGAGGCCGTTGCTGTACGAGGTCTCGAGCGGGTAAATCCGTCAGTCCGCGAGATTGACGAAGTTCAGCGGCACGCATCATTCGTCGTTCGGCATCCCGTGCCTTTCTGCTTTGACCACGAATCATCAACGTTCCCATCAGGAAGAACAGCACCAAGCCTGCGAGGGCTGCTTGAACCATGGTGTTGTCAACAACCACCGCCATGAGGGTGCCCTCTGCTTCATCGGTTTCGACCACCGGGGCGTTGGAATCACTGGCCTTGATGACCACCGTTACGGTGTCCATGGGGTATTCAGCTCCGGGTTCAGATGCCGACAACAACAGTTGATGGTTGCCGACGTCCTTCGCATTTCCTGAGAAGGTGACCGTTTGGGAATTTCCGGTTACGGAAGTGAAGGTCAGCAAGTGCCCGGAGGTTTCTCCCGCAATGCTCGTGGTGGTTTGCCAGTCAACATTTGCTGCGAAGGCCGAACTCATCGTCGTGGAGACGCTGCAGGTGAAGGTGAACCAACCGCTGGCAGCAAGGTCCACTTCGATCGTTGTTGGCGTGCATGTCATGGAGGCTTCAGCCGAACTTCGAGAGGAATCGTTCGGCCAGTGGTCTGGTTTGTAGGCTCCAAGAGTGGCGTTATCACCGTAGCCGTCGCCGTCGCTGTCAACGAACTGGCTGCGTTGTTCTGGGAAGGAATCTTCGCTGTCCGCCCAACCATCGTCGTCCTGGTCAGGGCATCCAAATGTCCCGCCGTTCGTGGAAGTGCCCATTTGGTTTGGACATGAATCTCCGTCCGTTCCGCTTGACTCATCTCCATACCCGTCGCCATCGCTGTCGAACCATTGGCTGGCGTCGCTTGGCCACAAATCGCTGGTGTCGCTCGCTCCGTCGCCATCGCCGTCAACGCATCCGAAGGTGTCGAGGGTTGAGTTGCCCGCTTCTATCGGACAGGCGTCGGGCTGACTGCCGTTGGGGTTGTCGCCGTAGCCATCCCCGTCCCCATCCGTCCATTGGGTTGGCTCACCGAGGAAGGCGTCGTTGGCGTCAGAAACACCGTCGCCGTCTTCGTCCACGCAACCAAATCGGTCCACGCTGGACGAGCCGGCTTCTGCTGGACAGACGTCGGCTTCGAATCCAACAGGGTTGTCACCGTAGCCGTCAGCATCGCTATCTGCGCTCTGTGTGGGCTCGAACGGGAAGGCGTCAGCGCCGTCGGAGGCGTTCCAGCCGCTGGTGTTTCCTACGGGAAGCGTAGGGTCTGAGACGCCATCACCATCGCTGTCAACACAGCCGGTACGGTCGGTGGTCGAATTGCCAAAGGTCAACGGACATTGGTCTTCGGCATCGTCGTAGCCATCACCGTCGGTGTCCACCCATCGGGTGGGGTCGTTTGGGAAGTCGTCGGTCAGGTTGGCGTAGCCGTCTCCATCATCGTCCACACAGCCCAGCAAGCCCACCGTCGAGGTTCCTGCTTCTCCAGGACAAGCATCGGGTTGGAGGCCGGTGGCGTTATCCCCGTAGCCGTCGCCGTCTTGGTCGAGCCATTGGGTCGCAAGTTCGGGCAGGGCATCGATGGTGTTGTCCCAACCGTCGCCGTCGTTATCCGGGCAGCCCATCCTGTTCCCCTGCGTGGAATTACCCCACTGGCTAACACACGTGTCGGGCAAAGAGCCACCGGGGTTATCGCCGTAGCCATCACCGTCGGAATCGGCCCACTGCGTGTTGTCGTCAGGGTGGGTGTCTTCGGTGTCGGCCCAACCGTCTTGGTCGGCGTCCTGGCATCCGTAGGTGCCGTTTTGCCAAGATTCTCCGTAGGTCGTGGGGCAGGCATCGGCCAATGTTCCCGCCGGGTTATCGCCGTAGCCGTCGCCGTCCGTGTCGTTCCATTGGGTTGCATCGTTCATGAAAGCGTCGGCACCGTTGGCCGTGGTCCAACCGCTGTCGGGGTCGGAATAGCCATCGCCGTCTTGATCGGGACATCCCTTTCTATCGTGCACGGAGGTGCCGAAAAACAGAGGGCATTCATCGTCCAAACCGTCATCGTATCCATCCCCGTCATGGTCGCCCCAACGGTTGGGGTCGTTGGGGAAAGCATCAGCGCCATCGTCGACGCCAAAGGAACCGTCAGGGTCGGAATAACCATCCCCGTCGGTGTCGGGGCAGCCAAGTCGGTCGGATGTGGAGGTTCCCGATTGCGACGGACAAGCGTCGCCGCTGGTGCCCGATGGGTTGTCGCCGTAGCCGTCACCGTCGGTGTCCGCCCACTGGGTGCCATCGCTTGGATAGGCATCGGCGCCGTTGGCAACGGTCCAGGTGGCGTCCCCATCCGAGGACCCGTCGCTGTCAGAATCGCTGCAGCCAAATCGGTCTCGGGTTGACGTACCGGCAGTAGAGGGGCAGGCATCGCCTTCGAAGCCGGATGCTTCATCGCCGTAGCCATCTCCGTCAGCATCGGCCCATTGCGTGCCTTCGTTGGGGAAGGCGTCGTCGATATCGGCGTAGCCATCACTGTCGCTGTCAGCGCATCCGAGACGGCCTGCTTGGGTGGATGTACCCGCTTGGGTCGGGCAAGCGTCGGGGCTGTTGCCGCTGGCGTTATCGCCGTAGCCATCGCTGTCCGTGTCTGCCCATTGCGTGGCATCGGAGGTGAAGGCGTCGGCGCCGTTGGCCACGGTCCAACCGCTGTCGGGGTCGGAGTAGCCGTCGCCGTCTGAGTCGGTGCAACCAAACCGGTCCTGGTCGGAGTCGCCGTTGCTGCTCGGGCAGGCGTCGCCGGTGGTTGCTGGCGGTGGATTGTCGCCGTAGCCATCGCCGTCGGAATCGGCCCACTGGGTATCATCGGTGGGAAATACATCGGCACCGTTGGCCGTGGTCCAACCGCTATCGGGGTCGGAATAGCCGTCGCCGTCTTGGTCTGCGCATCCGCTTCGGTCTTCACTCGAAGGACCCGATACGCTGGCACAGGCGTCCGCACCGTTGGCCGTGGTCCAACCGCTGTCGGGGTCAGAGTACCCGTCGCCGTCTGAGTCGGTGCAACCAAATCGGTCGCCGGTGGAATTGCCAGCGGTGGCCGTACAAGCATCCGGTTCATGGCCTGCGGCGTTGTCGCCATAGCCGTCGTAGTCGCTGTCAGCCCACTGCGTGTTCTCGCTGGGGAAGGCATCGGCACCGTTGTTAACGGTCCAGTTGCTGTCGGGATTGGAGTAGCCATCGCCGTCGGTGTCCGGACAACCTGTTCGGTCAACGGTGGACGTTCCTGCCGTGGAGTTGCAATCGTCGTCGTCGTCTTCATAGCCGTCCAAGTCAGCATCCTGGGTCAAGTTGCTCAGGGGGTAATTACCGGTCATGGCGACTGCGAAGAATTGCGGTCCGGTTGGGACACTGCTGCCCACCACGTGGAGTTCCCACGTTCCCTGAGCCGGTGAGGCGAGGGTCAATCCTCGAAGGTTGTCGAGGTTGTTGCTCAGGTTGGTCCAAGTGCCGGACGGGCTCTTGAGGGCCAAGTCAAGGTCGTTGACGAGATTGGTTGAGGCCGATGGTGTTGATGCTGGGTCCGTCCAGGTCAGGGCGATGTTGATGTCGTCTGCACTTGCGGGGACGATGAACGACCACCCAGAGTCTGCATTGGTGGTCACCGAATGGCCGTAGAGGTACGAGGTGTTGACGGCCTGCGACATGTTGATTCTGCCCCATCCTTCGTGGTTGTTGGGGGCTGCTTCACCGGCGCCGTTGGTGGACGAGGAATATTGTCCCGTCATGTCGTGAGCGCTGGCGGTGAAGATGGCTTTCACCAAGGCCGAGGTGGGGTTGTTTTCGCCCAAGTTCTCCATGAGGTGCTCAAGCAACAAGGCCGAGGCTCCTGCTGTCAGTGGCGTGGCCATGCTCGTCCCGCCCATGTAGGTGTAGCTGGCGTTGTGTGCCAACCAACCGACACTGTTGGTGCTTCGAGACTTCGCGGACAGAATCATGGTTCCTGGTGCAGAAAAGTCGGGTTTTAGCCGGCCGTCATCGGTTGGCCCTCGAGAAGAAAACGCCGCCATGCCCTCGGGGTTGTCAGCCAGACGATCGGTGGAAATCGGTGAACCGTAGTCCGTACTTCCCCAGGTCCAGGTCATGTTTCCTCGGTTGTTCTCGCTCGCACCAACGGTGAGGACGTTCTTTGCCGTGGCGGGTGAACCCATTGAATCCAAGTCAATTTCGCCGTTCATGTCGGCGTCAGCACCTTCGTTGGCAGCAGCGAAGAGGATGACCATTTCGTCGTGGGTGCGGGCGCTTGCATCCGCTTGCATCGAAGAACTGGTGTATTGGCCAGCAACGGCCGAACCCCACGAATTGGTGTGGATGCGGCTGCCGTTTGCCCAAGCAAGAGCGAACATGTCATCAAGGTCGTTGGGGATGCCCAGCAGTTTTTCTTCGCCGTCGTGCGTGGTGGCGATGGCATGGAAAAGAAGGTGCGCTTCCGGTGCTGCGCCGATGATGTCGCCGTTACTGTGCGTTCCGTCGCCAAGAACCGAACCTGCCACGTGCGTGCCGTGGCCGTGGTGGTCTTCGGCGTCATCGCCGCAAGGGCTCAAACTGTAAGCGGTGCAAACCGAAGCCGGTGGAGGGAAGGAGAGAATGCCCGTGATGTGGTCCCTGAAATCGGGGTGCATGTTCGAGTTGTTGACCCCGTTGTCCAGTCCGGTATCGGCCACGGTCACGATGATGCCGCTTCCGTCCAAACCTGACCATGAACTGTCGATGCTCGACATGATGGTGTTGTCCCATGTGTCGTCGACGTTCATCACTTCGACACCTTTCGAATTCAAGATTTCATAGAACGGACGAGGCTCCACCCATTCAACCGCGTCTTGTTGGACGAGCCATGCCAAACCGTCGGCATCCAGCGCCATCGTGGCGAACCGACCGCTGTGGGAATCGAGGACGATGTCGCTTCGTTGACTCAAGCCTTCGGGCAATTGTTCACCCGAGAGGACGACGTTCACCACAGCGCCAACTTCGTTGACGAAGGGGTTGGGCGCCACCATGTCGAGGCCGATCATGCCCCGAACGAGGTCGGTCTGAACTTTGTCGGTGGCGTCCATGACGGCCAATCCAAGGACGTCGAGTTGCTCGAGTTGAGCCGGTGTTTTCCCGTTCACATGGCAATGGAAACTGGCGGGAGGAAGGAAAGAAAAACACTCGATGCCGGATGCATCAAGGTCATGGAACCAACTGCTTGGGACGGGGTAGGTGTGGCCAAGAATGTGAAAACCGTCCACCGTTGTTTCTCCCGTCCGTTCCGTCCATTCCGTGGGTGAGACGAGTTGAACATCCCTGTACAACAAGGCGGTCTCGCCGCTGGCATCATCGCTGTTCATCCATCCATGTTCTGCGGTTGGAGCGGGTGAAATGCCGACTTGTTGAAGCGATTCCAACGCCGCATCGGTTTGGGGCTGGTACTGTGTTTGGTCGGCTTGAACAAACGCCAGCGGGGACAACACCTGCACCAGTAAAAGGGCAAAGAAGACGACGGATGTGCGGCGGCGCTGCGGCTGCATGGTTTTGACGACAACGGGGAACCTCATCAAAGATTGGTTCAACGGTCGGTGCATCAGAAGCCCATAGCGAGGGTTCAAGAGTCTCGGTCATCGCCGTGGATTTATGACGAGGGCACACGCTGCAAAAGCCAACAGCGAAAAGATGTCCCCGGAGGACATCAACGACAGTACCGATGTTCTCGGAAAACAGATTTGGCGGGTCGTCCCTTACGCCAAAAAATACCCAAAACGGGTCTTCGCTGGAATTTTTGCTAACGCAGCAGCCCGTTTCTTCGACCTCATGCCCTTTGTTGCCATCGGTTTGGCCGTGGATTATTTCACGACGGACATGCTCTCCGGCCCGCAAATCGTGCAGGACATGGTGACCACCATCCACAGCAATCCTGCCATCGGCTACGGCGTCCTTATCTTCCTCGGCTTCCTTTGTTTGGCCGTGTTTCAGGGTATTTCGGAATACGCTTGGCAAACCCTCGGCTACAACATTCAACACGATTTGCGGATGGACGCCACACGCTCACTCATCGCCATGGAAGCCTCGTATTACGACTTACGTCAAACAGGTCAAATCATGTCGGTGCTTTCAAGCGACGTCAACCAGCTTGAAGACGTGGTTTCGGATTCATCGACCTCCATCATTCGCATCATCATCACCTTTGCCACGGCCTTCCTCATCCTGGTGTTGATGTCGTGGAAATTAGCGGCCGTCCTGTTCACGCCCATCCTGTTCATCGTTCCTGCCGTATACTGGTTCTCCACCCGTGTTCAGCGCAAGTACCGCAAACAGCGGGAATCCACTGGCGATATTCACGCCGTGCTCGAGAACCTCATTTCAGGTATTGCCGTTGTGCAAGCCTACAACGCAGAGAACTGGGAGGCCGACCGCGTCGCCACGGAATCGGGCTCCTACCGGGACCAAGCCATGGGTGCCAGCAAAGACCGAAACAGGTTCATTCCCATGATTTACGCCGTTGCTGGCGTCGCTTTCGGCCTCTTGGTCACCGCCGGTGGCTACTTTGCGAGCGAGGGTGAAATCACCACGGGCCAGTTGGTCACCTTCTTGCTCATCAGCACTCGAATGACCATGCCGATGTTCATCTTCGGTATTTTGGTCAACCAATTGCAACGCGGTGAAGCTGCGGCTCGTCGGGTCTTTGCTGCGGTTGACCTTGAGCCCACCATCGTTGATGACGAGAACGCCGTGGCTTTGGAAGGTGGCATCAAAACCG
This sequence comes from Candidatus Poseidonia sp., assembly GCA_030741355.1. Taxonomy (GTDB): domain Archaea; phylum Thermoplasmatota; class Poseidoniia; order Poseidoniales; family Poseidoniaceae; genus Poseidonia. The sequence continues at coordinate 56,439 of JASLVM010000005.1, forward strand.
TTGAATTCAACAACGTCTACTTCACCTACCCGAACACGACCATCAAAGTCCTCAACGGTATTTCCTTCCAGGTCAACGAAGGTGAATTTTTGGGCGTCATGGGCCACACTGGCGCAGGGAAAACCACGATTCTCAAACTCCTGATGCGTTATTACACGCCCGACAGCGGGGATGTGCTGGTCAACGGCCGCCCCATCACGGACTTCACCTTGCACTCGCTGCGCGAGGCCATTGGATTTGTCAGTCAAGACCCGTTCCTGTTCTATGGCAGCGTCAAGGACAACGTGATCTACAATCAAGAAGCGACCGATGAGCAACTCATCGAGGCCCTGAAGATGGCCGGCGCCTGGGAATTTGTTCAGGAATTGGAACACGGCATTGACACCATGGTGGGCGACCGTGGCGCCATGCTCAGCGGCGGGCAGCGTGCTCGTGTTTCCCTCGCTCGTGCCCTCTTGAAGGCACCAAGTCTGCTCATCCTGGATGAAGCCAGCAGCGCTCTGGATGCAGAAACCGAACGTCGCATCCAAGAGAATCTGCTGTCCTCTGGAAAAGAGCGGGCCACGATTGCTGTCGCTCATCGCTTGAGCACCATTCGCAACGCCAATGAGATTCTGTCCATGGTTGACGGCGCCATTGTCGAGCGTGGATTGCACGACGACTTGGTGGCTTCCGGCGGCGTTTACGCCAGCCAATGGACCATCCAAACCGGCGATATGGCCGGCTTGTGATCACGCCGATTGCTGCTTCCGCATCAAGCCCATGTTGACGAGGGCCAGCAGAACCAGCCCGGCTGAGAGCCAAAGGGGCATCAAGGGAACGCTGTCAAAAGAAACGGGCAGCCAAGACAAAAGGGATTCACCGCGGGCGAACGTGCCTCCCAAAGAAGCGGTGAGAAGCACCATGCCGACGGCTCCCATGCCGCCCAAGGCCTGCCATCGCCGTCCGTTCGGACTGGTCCAAACATCAGCGCCGTGACTTCGGCGAGCCAGAAGCACTCCAAAGGCCAAACCGAAGGCGGATGAGCCAAGGAGCATTTTGTTGATGAGCAAGGGATGGTCAAGCCCTTCACCGGGGCTTGATTGAATGCCCGTCATGATGGCAAAGGGAAGCGCAAGGAGGCCGAACGCCAGGGCAAAATGAGCAACGTGGTCGGCGAGTTGCAGGTGGCGATTCATGCCGAACCATCCGTGACTTCCCAGGCCAGCGAGGAGGAAGCCGATGCCGGCCATGGCAAAGGAGCCAACAGCGAGTTCGGTGGTCACCACGTGGAGGGTTGGAGCCGAGACCATCAGGCCACCTCCTCGTGGTCAAACGCATCGAAGTCTTTGCCGGCGGTTGTGCTTTGCCGCTGAAGAGAGAGGAAGGCCACCATGAACACCAAGAGCATGGCCAAAGATTGGACATACGCTGCCGTTTCGTCCACCGTCCACGATGGCTCATCGCTTTGCAACTGGAACCACGGTGTCGTTTGGTCCGGTCCATCACCCTCCAAATGAGCGCGCCATTCCACCTGAACCGGCTGCAAACTGGCTGGAAGTTCAAACGACCACATATCGTCGGCCACTGAGGTGACGCTCACGGTGTTCGCCTGCCCTCCAGACACCCTCCATTCAATGCTCACATCGCTCACGTGTTCGGTTGACAGGGCGACGGTGGTCGATGCTCCGACGGTTCTTCGAACGGGTGGCTCAAATTCGGTAGCAAGGCGTGGGAGGTCTTCGGGAACCTCGACGACTTCAATCGTGGTTGGGCTCACCGTCGCTCCAAAAAACGGGGCTTCACTGCCGTCTTCACTCCCGTGGTGGATGGCCGCATGCAAGGTTGATGTGCCAACCGGAGGGGCGCGTAAGGTCCAGTGAACGGTGTGCTGGGTCTGGCCTGAGGCGATGACGGCTTCGACATAATTCTCCGAACCGCCCTCGCTGTTGGAAACGATGGTCCACCCGGCGTCAGCCGGTGTGTCTCCTGCGCCAGAAAGGTCGGAGAGAAGGAAGAATCCAAGCAGGCCGGTGGTGGTGGTTTCGATGTTGGAGACGGTGACAGAAACGCTGGTGAGCAAGCCTTCGTAGGCCACGCTCGGCGCATCGATGACAACGGTGGCGGTGGAGGACCGGTTCATGTCAGCGTCGCCGTGGCATGCTCCGCCGCATTGGGCGTCAAACGTTCCGGAGCCCACGCCGTTGGGGTTGGCTGAGCCAAGAGAGGGTGCGAGCAACAACGTGAGGACGACCAACACGAGGGAACTTCGGTTCATCAGACGCCACCTCCTTTCCGGCTACCGAGGATCGGTGGCATCAGCAAGGCGAGCAGCATCAAGGCGCCGAGTCCATAACCGAGACCAGATGCTGGACCGGGTTCTTCCGCAACAATGGGTTGGAGGGTGGTTGAAATCTCGTCGGCTCCGTTGAGGAAAATGCGCTCTTCATTCACGGGTTGAATCGTGTAGGCGTTTGCCCCGCTCATGGGGGGCTGGTCCTGATAGGCCAGGTCGTCGGTGGTGCCAACCAACTCACCGTTGCGAAGGATGTTGAATTCAACAGCGTCGCCCAACCAAGTCCATGTCAAGTCAACATGGCCGTTTGCGTCGTCGCTCACCTGCAGGTTCTGAACACTCGGTCCGGCCGTAACGTCCAACAGCAGCGTGCTTTCAGCTGTCGCACCGTTCTCATCGGTGACCACCAATCGAATTTCAGTGTCTTCTGTCAACACGACGGCGACCGTAGAACCTGTTGCAGAAGTTCCGTCCCAAGACCAGGTGTAGTGGACGAGTTCACCGTCGGCATCCGTGGAAGTCTCGGCCGAGAGCAAGGTGGTCTCGTTGAACCACACCGCTGATGAAACGACCGTGATGGCCGCCGAGGGTTGGAGATTCGCAAGCACGACCACGGCTTCTGTCGAATTCGTCTTTTCGCCGTCAGAGGCGACCACCGCCACCTTCCATTCCTGCCCCGGTGCGAGTTTTTCGGCACCGACCGAGGTGGCGTTGGTGAGGCTGGCGTCCCTGAATCCGTTCTTGTACCAGGTCGTGGTGAACGTGGTTTCATCCCCGTCAACATCCGTTACGCTGAGGAGGGGCATCAAGTCGATGAGAGCGGTGGGTTCCGATGGCCACGTGATGTTCACCTCGGGTGCAGCGTTCACGATGAGAACGGTGCCGGTGGTGATGACGGTCTGGTCGGCTCCATCGCCAACCGTAATGACGGCGTGCCAGGCATCGCCTCGTTGGAGTGTCGCAGCTTCGAGAACGAGGCTGCCTGCCCCGTCGTTCTGTTCAACATCGTTCAGGTGCCATCGCACGTCGACAAGTTCGACCGCATCACCGTCGGGGTCTTCGGCCGTGAGGTTCACCGTCAAGGGGTCAAGGCCGCTGTAGGTGGGTGATTCCAAGGTTGCACTGGAGGCCACGGGTGCAGCGTTTGCAATCGTCTGTTGGGGGCTGCTCGTGGTCGGCGACCATGCTGCTCCATCGGAGGCCCGAACACTCGCCGTCCACACCTCACCTTTCGAGGTGCGTTCGGATGGAAGAGGGTTCACGTTGTCAACCTCGGGTTGATGAACACCGTTCTTCATCCACATGAGTTCGGTTTCCATAACGGCGTCGCCGTCGGGGTCCAAGGCCGTCCAACTGGCCGTCAAATCGTCCAGCGTGGTGGCGCTGGGCGGGCTGAGGGTAACGGTGTCGATGGTCGGTGGTTGATTGCTTGAACCCACGACGACATCAGCAGAGGCGAGCCAGTCGGACATGTCTTCGCCGTCGGTAATGCGAACCTCCACCGTCCACACGTCTCCTGCACGGGTGGCGACGGCGGGCAGGGTGCTTGCGTTGTCAAGTGACGCAACAGGGGCCCCTTCCAAGAGCCACCTGATTTCGGTCGCCGTGATGGCATCGCCGTCGGCATCGTCGGTTTGGTAAGTGAAGGTCACGGCTTCGTTGGTGTCCGGGGTTTCATCGCTCACCTCAATGGAAGTCACTTCCGGTGCAGAATTTGCGATGATGACGGAACTCGAGGTGACGGGGGTGCCGGCATGCTCTCCGTCCGATGGGGTTACCACCGCCTGCCAGGATTCGCCTTTGCTGGTGGCCGACGACGGGAGGGTGGAGGATGTTTGTCCCGTTTGGGCAACGCCGTTGAGATGCCATGCAACGGTCGTACCGCTTTCCGCATCGCCATCGTCATCGCTGTAGGTGTACGTGACCGTGAGGGCATCACCGGTGTTGGGGGCGGCGGGGGAGATGATGAGGTTGGAGGCCGTTGGAGGCGTGTTGACGTTGATGTCCTCGCCCACGGAAGTTGAGAGCGTGTTGTAAGCGTCGCCGCTGGTCCCACCGTCGCCGTTGGCAGCCAGGACCGCCAAGTCGAATTGAACGCTGCCCGAGCCGCTTGCAGGGGCGGTCCAGTCCATCGTCCAGGTGGTCGTACCGGGCGAGAAGTCGTGGGTGGCTTGGAACCCGTTGGAGGAGACCTGTGTATTGCTGTCGGGATTTGACAGCGCTCCTTTGCTCACTTCGAGATTGAAGCCGCCGGTGTTGGGCGTGGTGCTCATCGCAACGGTCAATCCGTAGGATGTCCCGGGCGTGTAAACGGTGGGTAATCCGGTCAATTGTGCGGTTACGCTTCCGGAGTTGCTGTGGCAGCCGCATCCGTTGGACCGGTTGTAGATGCCGTCGTCTTTGGCGGTGACTTGGGAAAACGGCGCGAGAGCAAGAAGCACGAAGACCACGAGGACCGTCAACCCTTGCCGCATGGTTAGAAATGGCATGCCTTACTTTTCATTCTTCGTCTGTTCCTAGGGGCTTTCATCCAGTGTTCCCTCGCTTTCCGGGTTCACGAAGCGGTCGCCGTAGGTGATGATCATGGAGATGAGCAAAAACAGGGGAATGCCGAGGATGAGCGCCCAAACCCCGATGGTCAAGCCGAACAATCGTACGTCGTCGAAGAGTTCGCCGATGATGATGATCATGCCCACCATCAAGATGCGGCCAAGCACCAGCAACGGGCGAACGGAGCCCCACATGGCGCCTGCTTCGGTGGCGTGGTCCGGTTGGTCCATCGCTGAAAGCCGTTCAGCGAGCGATGGTCGGGCCATGGAGCGTCATGATGGAAATCCATCATGAAATTTCGCCAAGAAGGAAGGCGTCCTCGGACGGATTCGTCGCCTTTCTGCTCAAGCGGTGCGAACACGGTCGTCAATTTGAGCGCCTTCGCCTGCACGGCCACCGGTTCTACGAATTTCTCGCCAGGCCTTGATGACGCCTTGGCCGTACGCCCATTGAGCCAGGAACACAAAGAGCGGGGCGAGGAACACCGTTCCGATGGAGCGATGAGGAGAGGTGCCGATGGCGGCTCCCAACCACGAGATGGCGATGTAGGCACTGACCAGTCCCAACGGGATGTGGAAGGCGACACGGGCGAAGTCCCAATCGCCGGCGAGCGTGAACCAGAGGTCGGCTTGGGCCCCCCCGGACAGTCCCCCGTAAAGCATGGCGGCGAGGGCGAGGACCACGAGCGGCGGGAAGAACCCGATGGCCGTGTGCGACCACGTGGCGATTTCAGGCCAGCGCTTGTTGGCGACCATGCGGGTGTAGCCGTAGTTTCGCATCTGCTTCATGTAGGGCTTGAACGGGCGTCGGCGACGGTGTGGCATCACGTTGGAAGGGTCGATGAACAACTTGTGGCCCTTGCGCTGAATCTTGGCGTCGAGCACGACGTCCTCGGCGCCAATGCAGCCTTCTTCGAAGAAATCAACTTCCCGCAGGTTAGCCATGCGGTGGGCGCAATTCACGCCTGGGTTGTGGGTGATGGGCACCAGTTCGCCCTTGGGTTGTGCGCCGTAGCGGGTGCCAGCGGTCATGAATTTGGTACAGAAGGCCACGTCAGCACACTTGGCG
>JASLVM010000060.1 GCA_030741355.1 Candidatus Poseidonia sp.
AGCCAAGCCACCAAGGCCATCCACCCCAGCCACATGAGCAGCGGTCCTTCTCTGGCGGCCCAGGTTGCTGCAAATCGGTATTTGAGGGGCAAGTCCTCGCCACCGAAAGCCGCAACGTGCAAGATTGAAGCATCGTTCACGAGAAAGCGCCCGGCTAAACTAACAAACGGCACCACCATGGCAAGGTGCAGGGCTGCAGAGAGCACCGTGTTCTGTTCGTGCAACCGAGGTTTTGCCAGTAACCAACAGGTTGCTCCGAGGGCCAACCACATCGTAAGCCCCCACATGGTGCTTGGGTGATGGGCGACCCTCATGGCCTTTGCTCATTTTCCACGCCCATCAACGGCTCTACCAGCCGAAGAATTTCGCTCGGGAATAACCGAACGACAAAAGCACGGATATCACTCGCTTGGTGAACAGCATGGGTTTGCGCACAAGGATTTTCAAGCCGATGAAGGCCTTGTCCAACGGACTCATGTTTCCAAGTTCTTTTGGCAGGCATTTGGCCATGGCAGACATTTCGTCGTCCGTGAGTTCGTAAAGGGCCGTCTTGCCTTTCAGAATTTTGTGATAGGGGGGGAATCGCTTCTTCCAAGCACGTTCGTAAGCCATGAGCCGTTCTGCAGAAACATCGTTTTCTTTCAGAGCTGCCGCAACGGTTTGGGCGGCCTCTCGACCGGACCACAACGCCAAATGCGTCCCTCCTTCAAACAGGGGTGAAGTGAAGCCGGCTGCGTCGCCAACCAGGACCACGCCATCGCCCACGGTGGTGGTGCGGGGTCCAGAAATGGGGATGGTTCCTCCAAAGGGTCTGATTTTGACGCCTTCTGCTCGCCAAGGTGGATTCACCGTTGGTTTCCCGTTGAGATAGGTGTCTTCAATGAAGGATTCAAGGTACTTGATCGCTCCCTTCTTATCGGTGGTGACAAGGCCCACATTGGCTCGCCCGCCTTCTTTTGGAATCATCCAAACATACCCGTGCGGGGAATACTTTGGCCACAGGTAGAAATCAAGGTAGCCATCGTTGGGCACGTCCAGGATTTCGTATTGGAATCCAGCAATCACTTCAACATCGCCTCCCATGTCCAAAAATTTGGCTGCAGCGCCTGAGACGCCGGATGCGTCGATGACCGCTCTGCATTCCACGGGAAAAGCATCTCCTCTGCCCTCAAGTTTCCAATTGGAAAATTGATTTTCTGAATTGTAAATTCGTTCCATTCCAGTCACGCGGTGATGGAGCAGAAGTTCTGCGCCCTTTCCTACGGCTTCATCGGCCAACCACCGCTCAAACAAATGCTTCTCGAGCACGTAGCCTTCTTCGGTCAGCAACTTTTCTGTTCCATCCGGAAAGATGACACGAATGCCCTTTACGTCCAGTGCTTTGACATGGTCAGGGAGTTCAAGGTCAAGGTTCTGAACGGCCAACTCAGAAAGACATTCGCCGCAGTGAACCGGCGTGCCAATTTCGGGGTCGGCTTCAATGATGAGCGTAGAGAGCCCTGCACGGGCGGCGTGGAGAGCGGCAGAACCGCCTCCTGGGCCCGCTCCGATGACCACAACATCGTACATTCAAACGCCCTCCTAAACAAAACGTGGAGATGGAAGCCCATGAAGGAAACGGTGGGGCACCATGCCTCCAACAAGGGGATGGATTCTATACGGAGGTTCAAAGGCAAGAACCCTCAGGGATGCTCGTGGCTTGGAAGACGTTGAAGCGTTGGGTGAAGCATCTCGAGGAACGGGATGAGTTGCTTCGCATTGACCGTCCGGTCGACGTGGTCTACGAAGCCGGTGCCATCGCTGACCTTCTGGTCAAGAACAACGGCCCCGCTGTGTTGTTTGAGCAACCACGCTTGGCTGATGGCACCGTTTCCCCCATCCCCTTGCTGATGAACGCCTTTGGCAGCCATGACCGAACCCTGCGAGCCCTCGGCGCCACCCACGAAACGGAAATTGGCGACCGCATGGTGGCGATGATGAAACCCGATATTGGCCTGTACATGCGAAAACCGTGGAAGGGCTTACCATTGCTGCGAGACGCCCTGGCCATGCCCCCGAAGAAGGTCCGCAAAGGCAAGGGCCAGCGTGTCCGGCTGCCCAATGATTTGACCAAACTTCCCATTCCGAAGACGTGGCCCATGGACGGCGGTCATTTCGTCACTTTGCCCCTTGTGGTGACCAAAAACGCAGACGGAGAGCACAACCTTGGCATGTATCGGGCCCAAGTCCACAACGAAACCGAACTGGGTCTTCACTGGCAAATTCACAAGCACGGTGCAGAACACGCTGCCAAAGGCGAAAGAATGCCGGTGGCCGTTTGCATCGGGGGTCCGCCAGAACTCATCTTTTCGGCGATTTCGCCCCTTCCGGACAACCTTTCGGAATACCAATTTGCGGGCATTCTCGGTCAGAAATCCCTGCCCATCACCAAGGCCCTCACGCAAGACCTCTGGGTGCCTGCTGAAGCCGACATCATCATCGAAGGCTACTGCGACCCCACCGAGACCAAACTTGAGGGGCCGTTCGGCGATCACTACGGGTTCTATTCCTTAACAGGCCAGTACCCCGTGCTCCATGTGACCGCCATCACTTGCAGGTCCGATGCCATCCTTCCAGCGACCATCGTTGGCTTGCCGCCGATGGAAGACGGTTTCCTTGGTGAGGCGATTGGGCGTCAATTCTCTCCCGTTCTTCAGTTCCAACATCGCGATGTCAAGAGCGTCCATCTTCCGCTGGAAACCGGTTTCCACAATTTGGCCATTGTCGCTTCGAAACAGCGTTATCCTCGTCAAGGTCGTAAGACCGCCCTCGGCTTGTTGGGCGCTGGCCAGATGATGTTCCTGAAAGTCATCGCTGCTATCGATCCCGACCAGGACCCGAAGGACCTCGAAGCCTTCCTCGATGCCTTGAACGACAAAGTCGAGATCGGCGAAGATATCGTGGTGCTCCCTGGCATGGTGGCCGACGCCCTTGAAGCCGCCTCACCGTTTGAGAACGTTCACGACAAACTCCTCATCGACGCCACCACGTTGGTCTCGACCGATCCCCGTTCACCCGATGAACCGCTTGAGGGTTCGTACAACCAACCAACGCCAGCTTGGCGCCAAGGTTCGAAACCCTCTGAGCCCTTTACCGGTCTCGCGGCTGTTGCTGCCTTGCCCGGAGTTCGTCAAGCACGTATGCTCCGAGACAACATGTTGGTCGTTTCAACCTCCATTGAGGGTACGCCCAGTCCTCGAACGGGCAAGCACGACGGAAACGACGAACAAGAAGGAAAGCGAATTGAACAGATTCTTCAATTGAGAAATTCAATTTGGCAATTGGATTCTGAAAAGAACCTACGTTGGTTATTCATCACCAACGACGACCTTGACATGACGCACACGAAGGCTCGCCGTCGCCTGCTTTGGCAGTTGACCTCTCGCTTTGACGTGGGCCGTGGATTGACCTTTGACGACGACAAATCCCGCCTTTGTTGGGACGCCACCACGCCCATTCCTTCCGAGGAATACGGTGTTCGTCGTTGGCCTGCGGTCACCCTCCACGACGAAGAAACGCTGGCAAAAGTCGCCTCCCATCCCGAACTCAGTAAATACGAATGGCCCCCCCATCTTTCTTTTGGGGGCCCAGAGTGATGGATGTCAAGCAAGTCTTGTCCTTCATCAAAATCGAGCATACGCTGTTTTCCCTCCCTTTCGTGCTGATGGGCTATATGATCGCCCTTCGTCAGTTTGACCTTGCCCCTGGTTTGGACCTCGTTTGGATTCTCCTCGCTGCTGTTGGTGCCCGGGGGTTGGCCATGGCCCTCAACCGCATCATTGACCGGGACATCGACGCAGCGAATCCTCGCACACAGAACCGGCACCTTGCGTCTGGCGCCATGAGCATGAAAACGGCGTGGACCCTCTCAGCTGTGTTCTTGGCCATGTTGCTCATCAGTGCCGGTTTGCTGAACAGGGTGGCCTTGATGATGGCCTGGCTCCCTGTCCTCACCTTCGTCATCTATCCCTACATGAAACGCTTCACGTGGGGGTGCCATTTCTGGCTCGGCCTATGCCTTGGCCTCGCACCGGCCGGTGCTTGGGTCGCCATCGCCGCTGACATCCACGGATGGGGCGCCATCACCGGTATGCTACCGGGCGGTACGGAATTCTTGTGGGCGCCGACCATTCTACCTATTTCCATTGGTGTGGCGTTGTGGATTGCGGCCTTTGACATCAACTATGCACGCATGGACGTGCAAAGCGATCGTGAGCATGGCATCCATTCCTTCCCGTCAAAATTTGGGGACAAGGCCACCACCCGCACAACGGTTCAACTCACCCTTCTTTGGTTCGCATGCTTCGCGATTTCGGACCCCATGGACGGCATCTGGTTCCTTGTGGCCGCTGTGGGTATGGCGCTGGCCAACATTTACGTGGTGCTGCGGATGGACCACTTTGCAGACTTCCAAACGGTTCTGTTTCGGGTTTCCATGCTGACGGGCTGGGCTCTCTTTGGTGCGCTTTTGGTTGGCTTTCTCACAGAAACTCCGGAGACTTGTGAACTCGTTCCAATGCCGTCTTCGTTTGTGGATTTTTGCCAGTCTTTCTTCAGGACGTAGGGTTCGTTGCGAAGGCTTGGGGCGAGTCTTCTGCTTGACAAAGGCTGGAAGAACACGGTTTGACACCTCATTGGGAGGTTGGTGAAGGTTCTTGAGCCGACTTGAGAAACAGGGGCCATGAACCCCATCGTCGCTTCCTTGCTTGAATTCAATCAGGCCTTTGAGATACCCAAACTTGACACGCCGGGGCTTGGTCCTGACGAACTGATTGAGCTTCGAATCAAACTGCTGACCGAAGAAGTGCAAGAGTACGCCGAGGCCGCTCGGGCGGGCGACTTGGTCGAAGTGTTGGATGCACTGGCCGATATTGGCTACATCCTCGCTGGAACCATCATCAACCACGGTATGCAGGATATTTACGACGATGCGTTCAACGAAGTTCACCGTTCCAACATGGCCAAGTTGGTGGACGGCAAGGTCATCCGTCGAGAAGACGGCAAGGTGCTCAAACCAGAGGGCTGGCAACCTCCTCAACTCGCACAATTTCTTCCTGACGGGGCGTAAACCCGCTCACATGGTTTCATGAACAATGAAGCCCAGCCCAACCCATGAGCCGTCCTGTCGCCTTGGTAACCGGTGGAGGTCGCGGCATTGGTGCCGCCATTTCCGACCGTTTGGCCGCCGATGGCTACGACGTCTTACTGACGTACAACCAATCTTCCAAGCCGGCTGAGATGATCGTCGACGCGATTCGTGAGCGGGGCGACGACGCTCTTGCGGTCAAGGTCGACTGCGCCGACGGCGGTGAAGTGGGCCTGCTCGGTCAGCACCCGTGGATGGAGCGAGGCATCGACGTCTTGGTGCTCAATCACGGCGTATACAACCGAGTCCAAGGGCACGCCATGACGCTGGAAGACTTGACGACGACCATGAAGACCAATTTCGAGGGCGCTGTGGCCGTTTGGAAAGCGGTTCAACCTCACTTAACCAAGCACGCACGCATGGTCGTGGTGGGTTCTCAACTCGGAACCCGTGGGTCGCCCCACGGCGCCGATTACGCAGCCTCAAAGGCCGCCCTCTCAACCTGGGCGCGTTCCCTCGCCCAGTCCGTGGGTCCACAAGGGAAGCGGGTCAACATCCTCGCACCAGGCTATGTCGATACCGACATTCTCGCTGGCGACAGCCCGGAGAAGCGGCAACAACGGGAACAAGAAGTACCGCTCCAACGCGTCGGTTCGCCTGAAGACATGGCTGCGACGGTGTCCTTCCTCGTCGGCCCCGATTCAGCTTACATCACCGGGGCCATTCTCCATGTGAATGGGGGACTTTATCTCCCCTGATGCGGGCATGTGCACGGGTGAGTCCATGGTGAATGACTGGGATGACGACGGCTCTTTTGAGGCGCTGGCTGACCAACCGCTGTCGGAGGTCGACCTTGCGCAACGTAACCCCTTTGACCTCTCCAAAGCATTGGAGGGGGCCGCTCTCGAATCCCTCAATCCCCGTGTCAAGCGTTTCCATCTGCATGCTGAGTTCAATCCAGCCGGCGACCAGCCAAAAGCAATTGAAAAATTGATTTCTCAATTGGAAAATGGGCAAGAACGCTGTGTCCTGCTTGGCGTGACCGGCAGCGGCAAGACGTTTGCGATGGCGCACATCATTGAGAAACTCAACATCCCGACCCTCATCATGAGCCACAACAAGACGCTTGCTCGTCAGTTGCATCAGGAAATGGTGGGCTACTTTCCCGACAATGCCGTGGAATATTTTGTCTCCCACTACGATTACTACCAGCCTGAAGCCTACCTTGCCAAACGAGACCTGTACATTGACAAAGAGCTGAGCATCAACGAACGTATCGAGCAAGAACGGTTCGCTGCCGTGGCTTCCCTTGTTTCTCGACCGGATTGCGTGGTCGTTTCATCGGTCTCCTGCATCTACGGTTTGAATCCGCCTGAGACCTTCCTCGAATACCATTTGCGTTGCCATGTTGGTCAAGCGATTGAGACCCGAGACTTGTTGCGTGAGTTGATTGAACTTCAGTACCGTCGAACCACCACCGACCTCAAGCGAGGCGAGTGCAGGGTTCGTGGTGAGGTCGTGGACATCTGGATGCCCAGTCGGGACGACCCTCTACGGATTGTCTTCGACCTCGATGGCATCAAGAGCATCCAAATTTGTGACCCCGTGTCTTGGGACGCTTTGGACACGCTTGAAGAGGCGTGGATTCATCCAAAGGAATTCTTCATGACCAGCCCGGAGCGCTTTGAGGCCGCCCTCGAATCCATCGAATCCGAACTGAACGAGCGAAGCAAATGGTTTGCCAGACAAGGCAAGGAACTCGAACGCTACCGTCTGGAGCAGAAAACCGAATACGACCTCGAAATGCTTCGGGAGATCGGGCACTGTCAATCCGTGGAGAACTATTCTTTGCACTTTGATGGACGTGAACCGGGTCAGCGCCCGTATTGTCTCTTGGATTTCTTCGCAGCATGCGCCAATCAATTTCACGGTGACCCGAAGAAATACCTGGTCATCATGGACGAATCCCACGTCAGCCTCCCTCAAGTCGGCGGAATGTACCACGGCGACCGTTCGAGAAAGGAGAGCCTCATCACCCATGGCTTCCGCCTTCCAACGGCTGCAGACAATCGGCCGCTGAAACTTCCTGAATTCCAAAGTTTGGTGCCGCAAATGGTCTATGTTTCAGCCACTCCAGGTGAACGTGAACTTCGCCATCTCTGTGAGATAACAGGTCAAACGGTTCCGAACGGTTTGCTTCATTCACCTTCAGGTGGCGGTGCGGGTGAGCCAGACTTGGCCAAGAAGCACCCGGAGGCGGAATCCATGTATGACATGCTTTTGGGCATTCAAGGCATTGCAAAAATGGAGTTGCGTCCCACGGGTTTGCTCGATCCCGAAATTGAAGTGCGTCCCACGGCCGGTCAAGTGAACGACCTTTTGACGGAAATCAACGCTCGAATTGAGAAGAAGGAGCGATGCTTGGTCACGGTCATGACCATCAAATTCGCCGAGGAAGTGGCCGCCTACCTCAACCGAATGGGCGTCAAGGCCCATCATCTTCATTCGGAGATTGACACCATTGAGCGTACCGAAATCATCAATGCGTTGCGTCATGGCCATATTGATGTCATCGTCGGTATCAATTTGCTTCGTGAGGGACTTGATATTCCTGAAGTGAGCCTTGTCGCCATCTTCGATGCAGATCGCCAAGGTTTCCTTCGAAACGAACGCAGTCTTCTGCAAACCATCGGTCGTGCAGCACGAAATCAAAACGGCAAGGTTCTCCTCTATGCCGATGGGTTTTCGCCAGCCATGGAGGCGGCCATTCGGCAAACCTTGGAGCGCCGACAACGACAGCAAGCCAACAACGAGGCGTTGGGCATCACGCCCAAGACCATCGTCAAGGCCCTGCCGGTGATGGGCCAAAACGAGGACGCCACCATCACGGGTACCACCACTTCCACGGACGGGAAGCGCCGTCTGATTGCGAAAAAGGGCGGCCGCAAGGACGGCGACTGGGCGCAGCGTTTGCGTCTTGGTGCGGGGTCTTGGGGCGCCACAGAGAAACAAGAAGTTTCAATTGAAAATTCAAATTCTCAGTTGACATATGATGAACCTGATGACCTTGCAGCCAACCTTTCTCCAGACGAGCGAGCGGCGCTCGTGGAAGAGTTGCGTGATGCCATGAACAAAGCGGCCAAAGATTTGGATTTCGAGGAAGCAGCACGCTTACGCGATCGGTTGCACGAACTTGAGCGCTGGAACGGTTAACCCAAGCCCTCTAAGGGCCACCTTCATGAAGCAAAGCCGCGAGGTTAAGTCATGGCCGTTGACCCGGATGCCTTTGACGTACCCGTTGTGGATTATGATTTTTCCAAGGCCACAACCCCTGGAATGCTCATTGAACAAATGGCGCAAGCTGGAGGATTCACAGCGACCAAATTCGCCGAGGCGAGAACCATTCTTGCCGATATGAAAACTGAGGTTGATGCCGTTGATGCCGATGCTTCTCAAGTGACAAACTGGCTCTCTTTTCCTGCATGCCTCTGCGCGACGGGCACGCGTGGCTTCTTTGTTGAAGCGCTAAAGCGGAAGATGTTCAATGTCGTTTCCACCACGTGTGGAACGCTTGACCATGACATTGCACGAGCCTACAAACACTACTATCACGGCTCGTTTGAACTCGACGACGTGGAACTGGGTCAACACGAATTGATGCGTCTTGGAAACGTGATCGTCCCGAATGCATCCTATGGGGAAATCATTGAAGCCGTGGTCCTTCCCGTGCTTGAGGACATCTACAATGACCGTCTTGCTCAAACCGAGAAAACGGGAGCAGATGCATGGCTTGGTTTTGGCTCCATTCACCTTGTTTGGGAACTTGGTGAACGCATTGGTACACCGGACTCACTGATCTATTGGGCTGCAAAACACCGAATCCCCGTTTGTATCCCCGGTATCACCGACGGGTCGATTGGCGCTCAACTCTTCATGTTCCGGCAAAAACACCGTGATTTCCATCTTGACACCCTGGCCGATGAGCAAATCATGAGCGATTTGACCTGGGATGTTGAAACTTCCAACGCCCTCATGGTCGGTGGAGGCATTTCCAAACACCACGTGATTTGGTGGAATCAATATCGAGGAGGCCTGGACAGCGCCGTCTACATCACGACAGCACCTGAACACGACGGGAGTCTTTCAGGGGCTCGCCTTCGCGAGGCCATTTCTTGGGGGAAAATGCGACCAGAGGCGCCACATGTCTGCGTGGAAGGCGATGCGAGCCTTCTTCTCCCGCTGCTTGGGGCGGACCTCTTCAGTGAGCCTCACGAAGCTTGATCGTCTTGCAACATGGCAAGAACGAACATGAGGCTTTGTCGAAGCGGTGTTTTTGGCCGCCACCCTTCTCCGTCTCGTTCCTCCAAGAATCGATGAATGGAGCCGAATGAGGGTCGAACGGTTGGTGGAGTGGTTTCATCCACGCGAACGGCTTTGATGGAAGGAACGCCTTTTGCTTCGAGATGAGCGATGTCGAAACGACCGCTTTGTCCTGCTTGTGTTCTGTTGGCCAATTCGTTGAATTCAGTCCACGTATCCTCCAGCGTCCATTGTCGGCGTCCAGCGAGATGAAACGAGGTTTCCTCAGGCTCGCTCTTGAGTAATTCAACGATGGCGTAGGCGATATCTGAGCGGTCGCACCAATGTCGGGGGTCACCCTCCATCGTGGGTTTGGTGCCTGCTTGGTGCTCTTCAAGCCAAGTACGAAACAGCTGGGCGTCTTGGGAGTTTTTTGCAGGGGGGAGCATGCCTTGTACGCCAACAAGGACGCTATTTTCATCAGCGGGCTCGACGTTCAAATCAAGGTTGATGATCATCTGTCGACGAGACTTCAAGGAGATATCAAACGATGGTGTTCCGGCGAGTTCAATTGACCAATCGGCGTTTGAATTCGGCTCAATCGGCTGGATGGACTCTGGAAACGACCGCAAGATGGCAGCATGCTTTCGTTTGAGGGCAGGCTCCAATGCTGAAG
>JASLVM010000061.1 GCA_030741355.1 Candidatus Poseidonia sp.
TTTGGCCAGCCAGCAACCGATGGCGTAGCCGCTCAGTCCGGTCCACATGGCATGACCGGGTACCGAACTCAAGCCTCGCAAGGTTGCCGTAAAGAAGTAAGCAATGCTGCTGTAATCGCTGGCCAGCGCCATGGAGATGTACATTGCATTTTCCAACAATGCGAAGCCCAAACCTACGGTTGAACCAACATAGAACCCGTGTTTTGGTGAAATGATCAGATGACTCAGCGCTAAAACCGCCAACATCTTTGAGATTTCTTCGCCGATTGGAGCAGATAGAAACAGAATCAATCCTTCTCCCAAGGTACCGGTGGCCGCTGCATCAAGGCCGACCATGGAGACAAGGATGGGGGAAATCAATGAATTGATCACGATCGCTGGTACCGTCGACAACATGCCTGCGGCCAAAATCCACTCTGCATCTCGTCTGGATATGTGAATGCCCATGTGGCGGCTGGTGATGGACCACCACGCAAAGACGGGGGTTGAAAATCCAATCAACCATGCAGGGAGCACGATGACCACGGCAAGAAGCAACGTTAGGGCGTTCGCACCGAAAATGGTCAACGGCAGCAGGCATAGGGTGGAAACGCCCACGCCGAGGATAAAGAGCAGCCAGAGGTGCTTAGGGCGTGGCATTTCCAACGGGGCCGTCGACCGGAAGAGGTGATGTTGGACCACGGTCGGCCCGGGTGAGCGGACCACGGCCCCACCGGCCAGGGCATGGAATTGGCTCCCTGTCGTTGAGGGGTAGGCTTGGACCGTGTGGGTGAGTTTGGGCCGGCGAAGAAAAAAGAAGAGCATCAGGAAAGGTGCCAAACAGACGCCTCCAAGAAAGGAGATCAGTGGGTCAAAGGGGCCGATGGTGCCGTTCATGTCCCCATCGATGTAGCCAGCCACGATGAAAACTGCAATTTGAGAGATAAAGAAGCAGACGATGACCAACCCGAGCATTGAGCGGACGGTTTGCCATGGTGTTGACGCCTTCCAAACGGCGAGTTGGTTTGGTACTGGTGTCAAGGGGACTTGCTGGAGTTGCTGGGGTTGAAGCAACGGTTGCATGACGTTCACCAAGGAGCGGTACCTGCTCAGTTCGCCCATCATTCGTCACTGAATTACAGCATTCGGCAGAGGCCATCATCATTGCAGGTAAGTCGGGCTACCATGTCATCCTTCATGAACGGTGCGAGAAAAAACGGCCGTTCAAATACATCTGAACTGAGTTTCTACCATGTCGTGGGTGGCTTCTGCCTTTGCTCCAAGAAGAGACCACAAAGGGATGTCCACTCCAAGTTATGCCGCACGATGGTTCCTGCCCGTTTGCATGGCCTTGGTCGGTGGCTGGGCTTGGGGACTCACTGAGGGCAACCTCCTCATGTGGTCAGCCCTTACCGTGATGGTGGCCACTCCTCTCCTGAGTTTAGGATGGTACCTCATTGGCTTGATTTCCACACGCTTCGAGCCTCTTTACATTCTGGAGAAAGCAGAAACGGCTCACAAAGCCAGAATCGAGCGAAAAAAGAACAGAAAAAACGCTCGAATGAATCGGGAATCAAGAATCTGATCGAAAACATCACTTCATCCAGCAAAACAGGTGTTTACAACCTGTGTTTGTCGGGAAAATGTCTTTACCGACATTTTGGTTACCTAAAGTATGAAGAGAAATTTCCATGGTTCGCTCGTGGTCGTTTTGATGTTCATTCTCCAGTCTTGGGCGTCTTCTGTCCACATGCCTGCTGAGGTGCAAGTTGAGGTGCTTGATGAGCCCCATGAATCAGCCGAAGTGATTCCAGTCCCCAGTGCTCTCAACGCTCCAGGGTTCCACGAGGGAACCGTGTTCTCCGAGGCCACACTAACAGCGGGTGGCCATCACACCTGTGCCATTTTGGACAACGGCTCCATTTCCTGTTGGGGAGACGATGACGAAGGACAACTAGGAAACGGTTTGGAAACATCGTTTCAGTATGTCCCGGATACCGTTTTATGGGGAATCAATGCTTCAGCCGGCCTCACGGCGACGAGCATTTCAGCTGGATTCAGTCATACCTGCGTGCTGGCTTTTGATACATACGGAAGCGGCGTGAGTTGTTGGGGTTCAACCACCCAGCAACAAGCCTCCTCATCTTGGTGGGGTTCAAACACCGAGGAGCCTTCGTACCTCTCGTCAAATTTTGGATTTGGTAGTTCCCCTGTAGCACTTGACTCTGGTTATGACCATTCCTGTGTAATTTTGAACAACGGAAACGTCTCATGTTGGGGGGCCAACAACAAAGGGCAAGTCGGGACCTCGCCCACACAAAACCCCTCACTGGGCCCACAATACAGTAACTTCGTTGACATGAGTTCGTTTGGACATGCCAAAGCTTTGGGTCTCGGAGGGGACCATTCATGTGCCATTGTGGTCAACGGCTCAGTGGCTTGTTGGGGTAACAATTCGGTCGGTCAACTTGGCCGAGGTTATACCAACGCCTACGATGACACGCCTTGGTACGTTCAGCCCTTTGGCCAAAACCGAAAAGCCATCGCGATTGATGCTGGAGGAAATACAACATGTGCTTTGCTTGACGACGCCTCCGTCTCATGTTGGGGCGCAGGCGGTTATGGACAACTGGGCAACAACAACACGGCCAACTCAAACACCCCTCAGGAGGTGTCGTCGTTCCCCGGAAACGAGGACGCCGTCAGCGTTGCTGTCGGTTCGCGACACGGTTGCGTCTTGCTCTCGGACCAGAACATGTCGTGTTGGGGCAACAACGCCTTCAGTCAACTCGGCAATAACAACACCAGCAATTCGACCACCCCGGTGCTCGTCCAACCCATGAACGGAACGGCCAAGCCTGTTGCCTTGACCCTCAACAATCTTCACACCTGTGCGCTGTTGGACGACGGCAATGCTGCATGTTGGGGTCTTGGCTATTTTGGCGCATTGGGTACGGGCGACCCCGAATCTTCAACTCCTGTTCCTGTTGATGTTGTCTCGTCTCCGGTGACCGATGTTGATGCCGGGGTTTGGCACACCTGTGCAGTGCTTGAAAACGGCTCAATCGCTTGCTGGGGTGATAATTCATACCTTCAGGTTGGCTCAACAGCCCTTGCTGCGGATGCAACGGGGACCTTCATTCAAGGATATGGAGCCAATCGACCCGCTTCCGTTGTTCGAGCTGGTGCCTTTCATACATGTGCAGTGGATACGTCCGGTGATGTTCAATGTTGGGGGACCGGTGGAGAGGGTCAGTTAGGCAACGGGGGTACATCCGACTCACGCCTTCCCGTGAACGTCTCTTTGCCCTCAGGTGCGAAGGCACTTGATGTTGCATTGGGCTTGGATCATACTTGCGCCCTCCTGACCAACGGTAGCGTGATGTGTTGGGGAGACGGTTCAAACGGACAGTTGGGTGCAGGTTGGGCAACAACGTCCAGTACGACACCCGTTTACACATCTACGCTTGGTTCCTCGGCGCGCACCGGCGTTGCCATTGCTTCGGGAGCTGGCCATGTGTGCGTTCTCTTGGACGATGGTAGCGTGGTCTGTTGGGGCTACAACGGATGGGGCGGTGTTGGAACAGGTTCGTTCACCAACATGGTCGTTCCCACGTATGTGCAATCACTGAGCAGCGGTTCAAGCAGGACCGCAACCTCGATTGATGCGGGTTATGGTCATACATGCGCCATCACCAACGCTGGACCACTGTGTTGGGGGAAGGGCGATGCTGGCCAACTTGGAGACGGCCAAAATCAGTACAACCGAGCCACGCCTCAAACGGTGGGCTCCTTCGGAACGGGTGTTTCTGCAGTCAACATCACGGCGGGTTGGGGGCATACTTGTGCATCGCTTTCTAACGGTAATCTCTCGTGTTGGGGCAGTGAGGAACTTGGTGCTTTGGGTCCAACCACGCCCTCCAGCACCTCGATTCCCGGGCCTCAATTCAACCTCTCAACCAACGGCACGGTTGTGAAAATCTCAACATTAAATGCACACACATGCGTTTTGACAAGTGTCAATGATTCTTGGTGTTGGGGTCTCAATCACGCAGGTCAATTGGGTGATGGTGTGTCGACCGATCGAAGCGTCCCGACCTTGGTTGCGGGATATCCTGGCAACCGAGACCTTGCCCTGCCGGAGCGGGATTGGGATGGAAACGGCGTGTTGAACGAGCAACAAGCCGTGTTGGACGCGAACGACGGCGATGGGGACGGTTGGGACGATGATGATGATGATTTCAACACCACGCTGTACCGTTCTATTTCTTGCCCGACCGGTAAATACGGCGCCTATGGGTGTGCTGATGCCCACCCGGGGACCTATGTCCCCAATGTCGGTATGTTGTTCCCCACTCCAGCCACCAGAGGAAACTACGTGTCTGGTTTCGGAGCCACGGCACAAACACCATGCAACATGGGAACCTATCAACCGCTCACTGGTCAGATCACATGCATACCCGCCGACCCGGGTTATTTTGTCGCCAACAACGGTTCGTATTACCAGTACGACTGTTATTACGGGACGTACCAGCCAAAGTCCGGCCAGTCGTCGTGCCTTGATGCAGACCCTGGGCACTATGTCGCCGGTTACGGGATGACCACGCAAACACCCTGTAACTATGGAACTTATCAGGCCAACAGCGGCCGTTCGTATTGCGATGATGCGCCACCTGGATATTATGTGGATACCACGGGGGCTAACGCCTCCACACCCTGTCCCGCAGGTACATACGGTACCCAATACGGCGCCACATCGGTGGCCATGTGCAGCCTGGCCTTCCCAGGCTCCTACGTCGATACGCCAGGTTCATCCAGCGTCACCTTCTGTCCAAAGGGCACCTACAACCCCCTCTCAGGAGCCAATTCTTCATCGTGGTGTCTTGATGCCGAACCAGGGCATTATGTTGACCAGCAGGGCCAATACAACCAAAAAATGTGCCCTCCCGGAACCTACAATCCCAGTTCGGGTTCAACCTCAAACAGTGATTGCCTCATCACTTCTCCTGGACATTATTCTCCGGCAGCTGGGCAAGTCGACCAAACGCCCTGTGAAGAAGGAACCTACCAGCCCAACACGAATTCAACCTCATGCATCGATGCGGGGGAAGGGTGGTATGCAAACGGTACGGGGAATACCGCCGCGATTCCATGCCCAAGTGGAACCTACAATCCCAACCCGACCTCGGCTAACGAAGCAGATTGCATCACGGTTGAACCTGGGTATTATGCTCCGATGATGGGCAACAGTGAGCCGGTTCCATGTTCGCCTGGAACATATCAGCCGTTGGCAGGTCAATCCAATTGTTTCGCTGCGGATCTCGGTTATGTGGTCGAGGGTTTCGCCCAAACCAACCAGACGCCCTGTCAACCGGGGACCTATCAGAATCTCTCTGGCCAAACCCGTTGCTTTGACGCTGATCCCGGTTTCTATGTGAATTCCACCGCTGCACCCAACCAAACGGCTTGCGAACCTGGTAGTTTCCAAACCGCGAGCGGTTCGACGGTCTGCATTTTGACCTCCCCGGGTCATTTCACCGCTCTACCGGGAGCAAGTTATCAGCAAAAGTGCTCTGCTGGAAGTTACCAACCCTTGGGTGGCATGGCGTTTTGTGAACTTGCTGAACCCGGATACTTTGTTGATGGTGAGGGCAAACTCAGTCAACGGGCATGCCAGGCTGGCACCTACAATCCCAACGAAGGGGGCGTCAGTGAAATGGCCTGTTTGCAGGCCGAAATTGGCCATCATGTCCCCGACAGAGCGGCTTCTCAACAAGACCCTTGTCCGATTGGAACCTATCAACGCGATGAGGGCATGACCTTTTGCGACAACGCGTCGCCAGGACATTTCGTTAACACCACCGCCTCCTACCGTCAGAATCCATGTCAACTTGGATTCTATCAACCCGACAGTGGGATGGCGATGTGCATTGAAGCAGATGTTGGGCACTTCGTTGATACAACAAGTTCCCGCGTTCAGTTCGAATGTCCGTTTGGCACATACCAACCTGAGGCTGCTCAATCGGGTTGTCTTGTTGCTCCACCGGGGTCGTTTGTTGATTCATCGCTCGGAACCGGTCAATTCAACGTCATGCTTTGTCCGTTGGGGACCTACAATCCGGACGAAGGAGGTGCGAGAGTGGAAGACTGTCTCCAAGCTTCGAAAGGGCATTATGTCGACGAACTCGGTCAACTCGAGCAGCTACCGTGCACGTTTGGAAGTTATCAACCCGGAGACGGTGGTGCTTCATGCCTTCTCGCTGACCAGGGGTATTATGTTCCATTCATGACATCCATTACCCAAATCATGTGTCCAGAGGGCACCTCTACTTTGGAACGTGGGGCTGAGGATGAAACGTTCTGTGTGCCGGACTTTGACGGTGATGGTCTTCCTGATGTGGCCGACCCCGATGACGATGATGATGGCGCCCCCGACCAGCTTGATGCCTTCCCGTATGACCCCAAGGAACAGTTGGATTCAGACGGTGATGGTGTTGGAGATGTCCAAGAAGCAGAAAATCAGCGGCAAGTTCTGCAAATGATCGTCGTCTTGTTGTTGCTGTTGACCATTGGGGCCGTCCTGGTACGCCGCCGTCAACAAGCACCTTCTCTTCCTGAAGTTGAAACGGCAGAAAAGCCGCTGCCATCCATCGATGACCTTTGGGCCAACGGTCCAGAGTTGCCATTCCCACCCATTCCTGCGCTCGAGAACGAGTTGGCCACTCCAAAATTGAACCCCACTGAGACACGATACCCACTCGAAGTATGGACCGAAAGTGGCTACGAATGGCGTACGCTCAGCGACGGGACCCTCGAGTGGAACAACAACGGTAATTGGGAGGTTTATTCATCCGAAGAGAATCCTCAAGCAAGCCTCGGTGAACCGGCGCCAACGATTCAAACCGAGACGGTGCCTCAGCCAGAAGAGGTTCACGCCCTTGGCGATGAAGAGCAGAGCGAGGAAACAACCGAATCATCCTCTCACGAGGAAGATGCTGAGTCTGTCTCCGATGAGGATGGAGCGCCTTCCTCAGACGTTCTTTCCTGAATGATGTTCATTCGAGGAAACCGTAGGTCCAGTCGTGGGGCGGTGCAAACGTCTCCTTGATGGAGCGGGGGCTGACCCAGCGAAGGAGATTCAGCGGGCTGCCGGCTTTGTCGTTGGTGCCGCTGCCTCGTGCACCGCCAAACGGTTGCTGTCCAACCACGGCGCCGGTTGGTTTGTCGTTGATGTAGAAATTACCAGCACTGTAGCGCAGCGCAGCCACAGCGGTCTCAATGTGGCGTCGGTCTTTGGCGAAGATGGAACCGGTCAGGGCGTACTCGGAGGTGGTGTCGCACAATTCCAAGGTGGCTTCGAAATCATCATCCGCATAAACGTGGACTGAGAGAACGGGTCCGAAGATTTCCTCGGCCATGGTCTCGCTTCTCGGGTCGTTGCAAACGATGGTGGTGGGCTGAATGAAGTAGCCCGTGCTGTCATCGTAAGTGCCGCCCGTGACGATTTCACAATCGGGGTTGGCAGCAGCCCGGTCGATGTAGCCGGTGATGCTGTCAAAGGCCTTCTTGTCGATGACGGCGCCAAGGAAGTTGCTGAAATCGCTGACGTCGCCGACGGTGATCTTGTTGACTTCGGCCACGTAATCGTCCTTGATGGCGTCCCAAACCGAGCGGGGCACGTAGACACGGCTGGCGGCGCTGCACTTCTGGCCCTGGAACTCAAATCCACCACGGAGCATGGCGACCAGCAAGGCTTGACGGTCGCAGTCGGGGTGGGCGACGATGAAGTCCTTGCCACCGGTTTCACCAACGATACGGGGGTAGGATTTGAGGTTCTCAAGGTTGTTGGCTACGTCTCGCCACATTTGACGGAAGACGCGGGTTGAACCTGTGAAGTGAATACCTGCTAACTCGCGGTGTGACAAGCAAATGTCGCCGACCACAGCGGCTCGGCCGGGGATGAAGTTGATGACGCCCCCAGGCAGACCTGCATCCATCATCAAACGCATCAAACGGTAGTTGGAAACGTAGGAATTTCGAGAGGGTTTCCAGACGCCGACGTTGCCCATGATGGCGGCACAGGACGGGAGGTTGGCAGCGATGCTGGAGAAGTTGAACGGTGTCACTGAGAACACGAAACCTTCCAGGGGTCGAACTTCGCTGGAGTTCCACATGGATGAGGGTGAGATCGGAGGTTGCATGTCCTCGTAGATTTGGCGGGCATAGTCGGAATTGAAGCGCCAGAAATCAATGAGTTCGCAGGCGGAGTCAATCTCGGCTTGATGGCAGGTCTTCGACTGGTTCAGCATCGTCGAGGCGTTGATTTCAGCACGGCGTGGCCCCTTGAGCAATTCACTGGCCTTGAGGAAAATAGCCGCACGGGCCTGCCATTCCATGGTGGACCACATCTCATGTGCTCCCAGAGCAGCCTCAATGGCAGCGTTGACTTCCTTCTCGCCGGCCATGTGGACCCGAGCGATCACATGGCCGTGGTTGTGCGGCATGACTTGCTCAACCACGTCGCCGGTGAAGACTTCTTCACCGTTGATGATGCAGGGGATTTCGAGAACTTCGGCCGACTGGCGTTTGAGTTCAGCCTCGAGTTCAGCACGCTCTTTGCTGCCGGGCAAGTAGCCAAGCACGGGTTCGTTGACGGGGGTCGGTGGTTTGGGGATGCTGTTCACCATGAACCACCGTCATGAACGGCGATTCTTGAACCTCACCCATCTCGCCGATGGCGATTTTGGAGGGTGCATGGTTGGGCCGAACCTTGCACGGTTTTCAGCGATAGAGGTGGGCGTGCTTGGCTCTCACCTTGGCGATTTTTGGACCCACGACGGCCGCACAGTAGCCCTGGTAGGGGTTGCGAGCGTAGTAGTCGTGGTGTTTCTTCTCAGCGATGAGGAAATTGACGGGTTCTTCAATGGTGGTCACGATGGGCTCGTCGTAGACGTTGCCCATGTCAGCGATCATGGACTCAGCCTTAGCTCGTTGTTCTTCAGTGAGCGGCATGATGCAGGACCGGTATTGGGTGCCGATGTCGTTGCCTTGGCGGTTGAGTTGGGTCGGGTCATGGACGGTGAAGAAGACCTCGAGCAGGGTTTCGTAAGAGATGACGGTGGGGTCAAACTGCACCTCGACCACTTCGGCGTGTCCGGTTGTTCCGCTGCAGACCGCCTGATAGGTCGGATGAGGGTCTGGGCCACCGGCATAGGCGGGAAGGGCGGACTCAACACCGTGAATTTGTTTGTAGGCGCCTTCGACGCACCAAAAGCACCCTCCACCCACAATCATACGTTCCATGATACAGGCTCAGGTTCGGACCATATGAAGGTTTGATTTGGTCTGTGATGCAGAATGAGCATTTTCATATTTATTTTATATACAGTTCAACCACCGTTCAAGTCATGCAAAAAGATGCTCTTTGGCTGGTTTTGGTAATGATTCTCGGTGCCAGCCTGCTGGTGACGATGGTGCAAGAAGACGAGTCTGTTTCCGTAAATGAGGACGACACCGAGGAAGAGATAATCGAAGAAAGCACGTGTTTGGTGGGCACACAAAAAGTGCTCAATGCCTCAGCGGTGAACGGTTTTGATTGTGTACCCCTGGACCCTCATGCCATGTTCCATACACACCCCGCTCCTGTCTTGTCGGTCAGCAACGTGATTGACGACGGCTCCACCATCGCCATTCTTGGTGATGTAGAGCATCTGCATCCCGATGAGGTCGCCGTCACATTGAGTCTTGACGAGGACGTCTCGATCTCCACACAGCCGAACATGGATGGAGCCTGGTCGCTCTCCGTGCAAAGCAGTGCTGAGAGCGTCTACCTCAACATCACGGCCACGCACGACGACGAAGGGACGACCTCAAACACCACGTTCATCGAAATCGACCGAACATCGACCGACGACGAATCCGGCGAAAACGAAAACGGCACGGATGACGGCACGGACAACAACACCGGCAACGAAACCAACAACGGTACCGATGATGGCGCAGGGAACAATACCGGAAATCAAACCGACAACGGCACCGGTGACCCGCCAGGACCCACCCAACCGACCTACGACCCAACCGACATGGGTCAG
>JASLVM010000062.1 GCA_030741355.1 Candidatus Poseidonia sp.
TACAAGGTGAACGCCCCCCGTTCAAAACCCAATCGCAACAAACAACCGGTGAGGTGCGTGCTTTTGGCAAAACATCGGAAAGAGCGAAAGTAACGCCAAAGTAGAAACTGAGGAGAGGGCATGGCCCATCATGGCAGAGAAGCGGTGGTACAAGCCTGTCTTCTTCACTTTGGTCCTTCTTGGGCTCCTGCTGTTGGTCATCGGAGCGACCTACACCGAATCAGGCGCCAACGAATTGGACTATGGTCAGCGAGGCGAATTTTTTGTCACCGACTTCGAAGAGGGTCTTGCCATCATCGTCGTGGCTGAAGAGGTTGAAGCCAACTGCGAAGGGTTTGAGTTCCTGCTTGAGGACGAACTGTACAACCCAGTACCCGTTGAGAAAACGAGTTGTGAGGATTGGGCGTCCTCCAGTACCTATCAATTTCGAATTCACAACCTGTCCACTGGCCGCTACAACTACGAGGCAACCGATTGGGTGAGCATCATGGCCGTTGAAGGTGATGTTGATGCGTTCATGGAGGATTATGCCTTCGGAAATTCGATTGCAGATGTTGGGGCTGGGTTTTGCTGTTTAGGTATGATCGCCCACGTGGTGATTGGGCGAGGCATCGCCAAAGCGAGCAAAGCAGAACATCAAGTGGTGCTGGACGATGCTCAGCGGACGGTCGTTGAAATCCAACCTCCCGTCCACGAGACGGTGGGGGGCGAAGAATTCTCATGGCCTGTGTCAGAGGAAGCAACAACGGTTGAAGAGCCACCCAGCGGCTCGTTTTGGGAGAACATGCTCAAGGATTAAACGACGATGTCGTCGAGGTCCAGTGCCTGTGTTTGGCCGAGTCGCTCTTCGGCGATGGCGCAGTAATCCTCCGACAGGTCAACACCGAGGTAGCGACGACCGTGCATCTTGGCAGCGACGCACGTGGTGCCTGAACCGTTGAACGGGTCGAGCACCACGTCACCGGTGAAGGAGTACATCTCAATGCAGCGTTTTGGCAATTCAACCGGGAACGGAGCAGGGTGGTTCACTCTTGAGGCTCGCTCGGTGGCGAAGGACCAGATGGACTTCGTGTGCTGGATGAAATCGTCGCGAGGAATCGTGTCCAAGCGTCCTTCGGCTCGCTCTTTCTTGCTGCGCTGGAGTTTGTAATCGCCCTTGGAGAACACGAGCAGGTATTCGTGAACGTCCCGCAGGCAGGGGTTGGAGGCGGACTGGAACGAGCCCCAAGCACAGGATGAACCGGCGCTGGCGGATTTGTCCCAGATGATCTCGCCGCGCATCAGGAAACCGATTTCGGTCATGATGATGTTGATGTGCGAGGACAGCGGAATGTACGGCTTGCGCCCCAAATTGGCGACGTTGACCACCATTCGGCCACCCGGCGTGAGCACCCGGTAGCATTCGGCGAAGACATCGTGGAGCATCGTCAGGTATTCCTTGAGCGAGAGGTCCTCGTCGTAATCCTTGGAGGCGTTGTAGGGCGGCGAGGTCACCACCAAATGGACGCAGTTATCGGGGAGAGGTAGGGCACGAGAATCCCCGCACAGCACCGTGTTGGCATGTTCCTCTGGGAAGGCTTGAGCAGCGCCGACCTCTCGTGAACTGACGAGGCCTTCGTTGAGGCGGCTGGTGTAGTAGACGCTGGCGTCGTGCCCTTCTCGACGGGACACCCCGAAGGAGGAGGTGGCGGTGGAAGCGCGACGACGGGCCCCCTCCAACGGAGCGCTGTCTTTGGGCGCTTCATCGGCCATGGAAGCCAAGGGTCTCGCGGGACTTATCACCTTTCGCGCCCCAACCGAGAGGAGGACGCGCGTCTTGCGACCTTTCGGGAAGGGCCGATGTGGGGATTGCCGGGAATTTTGTTATGTACTGGACCGGCCCATGAACCAGCGATGAACATGAACAAAATCGTCGCTTTCCTTTGTTTCATGCTGATGAGCAGTACCCTTGCAGGGTGCATCGAGGGGGCAGAATCGCCCGTCTCGTACCTTTCAAGTTCGGACTGCACGGCCATCTATCACGTCGAATTCTTTGACAGCTCAAACGACGAGTTCAACGCGTGGGAAGGACGGGTTGAATTTGTTGGCTCGGACGGGACTGAGGAGGTTCTTTCCGACTTTTCAAGCGAGAAAAAATACGTGTTCTTGGACGAGTCGATCACCTGGACCATGGAATATACGTTCTTTGAATCCGATATCGGCTTCATGGCCAACGGCATCATGTACGGAGGGAACAATCAGTACGGAGAATCCGGCACCGTTGACTTGGTGCTGACGCGCCATGGAAGCCAACTCGAAGACATGACCATCGAAGAGGTCGGCGGCGTTACCTTCTCCGATTGCGGTTCAGAGGAAAACCATGTTGAATTCTTTGACCTCAGCGCGTTTCATTTCTGTTGTTGGGATGGCGATGTAGAATTCACAGCAGACGGCCTTGAAAGCGTTTCAATTTCCAGTTTTCCCAGCGAAAAGAAGTACGTGACCCTCGAAGAAGGGCATGTTTGGACCATGACCTACACCTTCTACGAAGGCGATATTGGATTCATCGTCGACGGCGAGGAGTACGGAGGAAACAACCGGATGGGTGACTCCGGCTCCATCACCATCGACCTCTCCTGATGTTCAACCCAAATCACCGGGCGAGGGATGAAAAACCGAAAGCGCTTGGATGGGATTGATGGCAAAGGTCCTGACCTTGGACGATGTCAACGTGGACGGTAAAACCGTCCTGCTTCGCGTGGACATCAACAGCCCCTTAGATCCGGCCACCAAGGCCTTTCTTGACGATACACGCATTCGTGCCATCCTGCCGACCATTCAGCGATTGGTTCGAGCCAAAGTCATCATTCTGGCCCACCAGTCCCGACCGGGAAAGGACGATTTCACCAGCACACTGGGCCACGCCCGTGAACTTGGACGCCTTCTTGGCCGCCAAGTGAAGTGGGTGGACGACATCCACGGCCCGAAGGCCATGAAGGCCATCGAAGCCCTTGAACCGGGTCATTTGTTGATGCTCAACAACGTCAGAATGGACGAAGAAGAAACGTCCGTGAAGGACGTGGCCGCCATGGCAGAAACGAGGTTTGTCCAGCGCCTTGCCAGTGTGGCGGACCTCTTCGTCAACGACGCCTTTGCTTGTGCCCACCGGGCCACACCCTCCATCATCGGTTTCACCGGCTTGCTTCCGTGCGTGGCGGGTGAATTGATGGGCAACGAAATCAGAAAACTCGATCATGCCCTCGAAACCCCCGAACGTCCTTGCCTTGCCGTCCTCGGTGGCGTCAAAGTTGACGATTCCATCCAAGTCGCCGACAACATGTTGCGCAACGGTATCGCCGACGCACTCTGGCCCACCGGCGGCGTGGCCAACCTCCTCTTGGATTTGGCTGGCTACGACATTGGCGAGCCAAACCGAGCCTTCCTCAAGAAGGAACTTGACAAGAATTGGGCGGTCACCATCAAGAAGGCAAAGACCCTGATCGAAGACTACGGCAGCAAGATTCACCTCCCCGTGGATTTGGCCGCCAACATCGAAGGCAATCGTGTGGACATTCCCCTGAGCGATTTCCCGATTGAAGCGCCGTTTTGGGACATCGGCATCACCTCAGTCTTCCACCTCTCCGCAGCGATTCGAAGCGCCGGCACCATCATTCTCAACGGTCCATCCGGCGTGTTTGAAAACCCAGATTTCGCTCTGGGTACCATCGAGATGCTCAATGCGTGCGCTGAATCCGACGGCTACGCCGTGATGGGTGGAGGCCACACCGCGACCCTCGTGGCTCAACGGGGTTTGGCCGACAAGATGGGGCATGTCTCCACCGGCGGCGGCGCTTGTTTGGACTACATCGCCGGACGCCCGCTTCCCGCTGTCGTCAGTCTCGAACAGAGCGCCGTGGCGTTTGGTATCGATATCAGCACGGCTGAAACCGAAGCGTGAAGGAGCCACAGGGGAGACTCGAACTCCCGACCTTCTGATTACGAATCAGACGCTCTACCAACTAAGCCACAGTGGCGGCAGTTTTGCCGCTGCCTCAATCAAACATAAGGCCCACGGTGCGAACCTCAGCGTTCATGAATCATGGCGAGCAGGACCCTCCATGAGCGATGCCCCCGTCCGCTACCGCAACACGGTCCTCTACGACCGCGGCGGGCAGAAGGCCGTCGGTGATGTGTTGCTGCACGCTGACGGGTCGTGGACGCCGTCCAACGGGGACGAGGACGTCCTGGAGGACCTTGACGGTTCCAAGCGATTGATCACCCGCAGTTTCCAAAATTGGCACACGCACCTGGCCATGCAGTTGAACGCTCGAGACTTCAGCGATGGTTTTCCCCTTCACCGATGGCTGAACGAAGCCATCTTCCCCACCGAGGCCCGCATCACGCCCGACTATGTTCGGATGGGAAGCCGATGCGCTGCGGCAGAAATGATTCGAACAGGAAGCAGTTTTGCGGCTGACATGTACTTCTATCCAAGCGTGACGGGTGAGGTGTTGACCGAGGCCGGCCTGCGTGGACTCATCGGTGGACCGGTCAGCGATGCGGCGCTTCCAAGCCACCCGGACGCCGCCTCGGCGCTGGAAGAACTCGACGGTTTGCTCGCTGCGAACAACGAGGACGATTTGGTGCAATACGCCATCGCCACCCATTCGGTCTATTTGTGCAACGAAGATACCTTGCGCAGTGCTTCTGAACTGGCGGAAAAGCGAAACGCCCGCCTCCACATTCATGTCAGTGAAACTCGAAAAGAAATCGCTGACTGCCACGCAAAAACAGGACGTTACCCCGTGGAGTACCTTGACAGCATCGATTTTTTCCAAGAGGGGACCGTCTGTGCCCACGCCTCTTGGGTGAAGAAAAATGAAATTCGAATTTTGAAGAAGCACGATGCAACCGCTGTGCACTGCCCTTCGTCCAACATGAAACTCGCGTGCGGTGGCACCCTTTCCCTCCCGGCCTACATGGAAGCCGGCGTCGATGTCCGGTTGGGCACGGACGGGGCTGCCTCATCAGGAAACGGGCTCAACATGCAGGCTGAAGCACGTCTGGCGTCCTTGGTTCAGCGTCATGACCACTGGGACTCGACCCTGCTTCCAGCGGTGGACGCCATGGATTTGGCCACCAAAGGCAGCCGAGATTGGGCCGTTTGGAACCTCGATGATGTCCGCATGCGCCCGCGCGGTCGCTCGGACAATCGACACTTGGCCAACCTCATCTTCAACGGAGCCGATTGCATGGACTTGTGGGTGAACGGGAAGGCTCTGCGCAGAGACGGCACCACCTTGACCGTTGATGAAGCGGCGGTGCTCGACGAAATCGACGGTGCAGTGGCGACGTATTACGAAGGCGTGGAATGAACTCATTCCACACGCGTGTACGCAAAGCCTGCCATTCCCAACAAAGCGAAGATGAAGTAAGCGACAAAGCCGGCTTGAAGATGCACTTCGTAGAACAGGTTCACCTCGGTTCCCTCCGGTAGCGGCTCACCCGTCGTTCCAATACCAGCGTAATACACGCCGGGTTGAACGTCCCAGCTCAAGCCTTGGCTGCTATCGTCTCCGCCAGCAAGCACATCGCTATCGTAGGCGCTGCACGACGTTGATGAGCCCGGATTGAACAAACCCGGCGGGGCAGCCTCACAGGTGTTCTTTTTGTCTTCGTCCACGATGACCACGTAGATGTCATCCCGGTCCCAAGTCAACGTGAGGCTGGCTGAGATGAAGGCGCTGAGGCCGTTTCCAGGAAGGGCTTCGTCGGCGAAAAACGTCCGGTCAGGAATGTTGGGGGTCGGGACCTCGTTGACTTCGCCCTCAACGACAAAGCCGAGCGACCCTGCAAAGACGAGAAGACCGGCCAGCGCAACCAAGCCGTAGCCGATTTTCTCCTGCTTTCTCATGGTGAGGCCGCCTCGTGTCAATGCTCGAACGATGAGCCATCAATCGTCGTCGTCGGCTTTCCGTTTCACGGCTCGGCGCTTCACGGGTGCCTTACGAGGTGCTGCTCGACGGCCGACCTTGCGAGCAGGACGCTTTCGTGGAGCATCGTCCTCGTCATCGTCATCATCGTCGTCGTCATCGTCATCATCGTCATCATCGTCGTCGTCATCGTCGTCGTCTTCGGGTTCTTCCTTCTTCTTACGGCGGCGCGACTTTCGCTGAACGACATTGATGGCAAAGGGATCGTCTTCTTCGTCGTCTGGAGCGGCGGTCTTGGTTTCGTCCTTCTTTTCCTCTTCAGGAGAAGCTGCATTGCCGGTGCCGGTGACGGCGTCCATGTCGAGGTCTTGACTCGTACCGATGAACTCGGCCATCCACGATTCGTCGTCTTCGTCATCCTCGCCTCGCTTCTTCTTCTTCGGACCGGACATACTGGTCTGAACGATCATCAACGAAACCAGGATGGCCAAGACGTTCACAATACCGATGATCCAAACCAACACATAGGGAGGGTCGGTGAAGGACGGCGTGATGGTTTCGGGCTCAACAGGGGGCTTGAGGGCTTCTTCGTACGAACAAACGGTGGTGCCGTCCAATCGGTTTCGACAATAGTCTACGATGAACTCGACGTTCTTGGAAACCTCGTTGCCAGCGGCGTCGGTGGCTCGAACGCTCAGTCGGTGGATACCGGGTTCAAAGTTGCCCGCAGAGACTTCCATGTCCGCCGTCAAGGAGCGGTTGTTTTCATCCAAGTGCGTGATGCCTGTCAAATCCGACCAAGGCGTGGACAGGGAGACGCCCGTTGTACCGCCAAAGTGGTAGGTAAACCGGTACTGGAAGGACGTGACCACGACGTCGTCTTCAACACCGGCGAGAACGTTGATCTTGTTGCCGTAAAGGTACTTCGAACCGTCGCTGGACGGGGTGGGCGAGAAGACGCTGATGGAAGGAAGTTGGGCGTCGATGGAGAGGTGGTCCCAACTTTGGTTGACCTCGTTGTTCGATTCGTCTTGCATCACCACATAGACGGTCATATCACCGGCCTGGGAGCTCGAGAGAATGCTGAAATCGTAGGTGTAAAGCGGGCCGAGGTCAGGGTTGTTTCGGTTGTCGTTCAACAGGGACAACGGCTCGTCCTCACCGGTCAACACGCCACCGTTGGACGTGGTGATACGGATGCTCGGCGTGGTGCCGAGGTCTTCGTTGACTTGGACGCGCAAGGTGTATTGTCCGGCCACCAAGGTGGTGCTGTCGTAGAGTTCGCCGTCGTCGTTAAACACGGTCAAGGTCGCATTGGGCAACAAGGTGTCCTCGGCGACCTTGAAGGCGTTTCCACCGAAACCTGCAAAGATTTCACCGTTGAAGTTCCCGAACTCGTCGGTGATGGTCACGGCGTACCATACGTTGCGGTCAACATCGGCTGGAATGGTGAACTCACGGGTGAGCGTGTCACTGACCACGGTGGTGGCGTCGATGTCCTGGAGGACGGCTTCCCATCCATCGCTTTCAATGGTGGAAACATCGTTCTCGTCGGCGCCGAAGGGCTCGCCGTAATGGCGCCAAATGGAGTAGGATTCGTTGTTTTCATCCTCGTTGAACCATTCAAGGCTGACGAGGTTCATGGAACCGATGGAGTAGGCGTTCTTGATCCTCGGGGGGTTGGGCGCACGGGTGTCTTCGAAGGGCACTTGGAAGTAATTTTGAACCAATCCAGTGTAGTGGTAGGTGCCGTTGACGTTGCCGTAGAGGGCTTCTGAGGTGACGAAATAAAACGAGTTGGTGCGGTATTCGTCTTCAGGAACTTCAACATCGAAGTAACCGATACCGTCGCCCACCGTTCCGAGGTAGTACATCGTCTCGTTCTCCACGAATTGAGCGCCGCTCACACGGTAGGTGGTGTACCAGATGTGGTAGATTTCACCCTCGATGCCGAGTTGGTCACTCCATGTGACTCGCGTGGTGCGGTCGCCAATGAATTCCGCAAAGACGTTGGTGGGCTCGGCCACCCAGCCGTAAAAGGCGTTTTCTTCAATGCCGTTGGTGCATGCATCCCCGGTGGTGTCCGTGTTGATGACGCCGGTGGCGTCAACGGTGACCACACAGTAGTACGAATATCCAAGGAAGCCTTGGGGCACCTCAACTTCGTAGGAGTTGATGCCTTCAAGAATGCCTTCGACGACCAAGGAAACGTCGTTTCGCAGGATGGTAACAAAGGGCTGGTCGGAGCGGTAAACCCGGTAGGTTTCTCCGGTTTCTGTCGCCACGTCGCCCCACGAAATCGTGGTCGTCCCCGTGCCGTCAGGGTTTGAGGCAAATTCCGCTGAAAGCAGAATGGGTTGGTCCGGCGGTCGGTTGTCTTCAAGCACCGGATCGGCCATGGTGTTGTCGCCAACGAAACGAATGTCTTCGTAATCATCGCCGTTTTCCGTGGCGTTGGGCAAGAGATAGGTGATGGAGTAGTAACTGCTGCGTTCGGTGTTGGGAGGAACCTCGACCGTGTAGGTGCTGTCGGTGGCGTTCAAGACGGCGATGGGCGTCTCTTGAGCGAGAAGGTAGGAGCCCAGTTCACGGGTGATTTGGTAGTCCGTTCGCCACACACGAATTTGCAGAGCGTCGGGGCCCGTGGTCGGCAGAATGTTGTTGATGGAATTGTAGTTGAGCCAGTTGATGGTCGTTTGACTGCTCGCAGCGTCAAAACTCACGGAGATGATGAAGGGCGTGTAGACGGCCCGGGTGATTTCCTCAACCGGTTCGTAGGTTTGGGAACCGTTGAACAACAACTCGGCTGCTTCGGTACCGTTGGACAACATGGTGGTGATGGCGTAGTAGAACGTCCCGTTGGTTCCAGGGGATACGGGGAAGGTCACGGCGTGTCCCGAGTGGGTGCCGCCCTGGCAGTTGAACGGGTTTCCTCCGGCCTCACCTGAATCACAGGCATCCACTTCGTCAAAGTGTTCCAAGGAGCCGAGGTTGCCGGCGTCGATGGGAGATGAATGCCTGTAGAGCATGTAGGTGGCGCTGAACAAGCCGTTCAATTCGGACCCGCCCGTGGCGATGTTGTCCCATGTGATGAGGGTGGTTTCGGAGGTGTTATCGAACACGGCCTGGATGTTTTGTGCCTGCAGATTGGTCGGGTCACCTTCACTATCGTTCGCGTGAACTGGGCTCAAAGGAGCCAGTGCAAGAAGCATGACTGCGGTCAAGATGACGGCGCGCAGACCACCGTTTCGTTCAGCCTTTGGGCTACCCATCATCAACTATGTCGCCTTCGTCCGTTATGACTATGTCGCTTCAAAAGGGACAAAACAGCCCATCAACAGACCGTTTTGGGTGGGCCAATCACTCACGAATCTTGCTCGCTTTCCAAGCCCGGTTGAGGCAGAGGGTCGGATGCATCGAGCGCCTGAATTTCTCCCTTGGCTTGGAGGAAGCGTACGATGAAGGTCCACAACCCACCGAGGCCGGAGATGAAGACGATCAAACTCAACGGGTTCACTTCAATGTGGTCAAACCATCCAGGATAGGTGGCGTCGATACTCCAACCGGCCAACACCATCACGCCCATCACGACCAAGGAAAGGAGCGTGAGCACGGTACGGTCGGCTCTGGAGAACCCACGGTAATTTCTGGCGCCTGCAACAGCTTGGGCTTGCGTGCCCATGTACGAACCCAAGAGGGTCAGGAAAGCGGCAGCAAAGCCGAGGGTCATGTCGCCGACAAATACCGAGGCGCTGATGCACACCACCCACACGCCATCAAGCACGCGGTCGATGGTGTGGTCGAGATAATCTCCCCATCGGGTGACTTCCCCTTTGGCCCGAGCCAACGAGCCATCCAGACCGTCAAAGAGCATGGCGAGAGCGATCATGATCGCAGCGCTGAGGAGCCAACCTCCCCCTGTGGAATCGCTGGGAGCGTACATCGCCAACAAGCCGCCGGCCACCCCGAAAGGAAGCGCAAGCCAGGTTACCGTTGAGGGTGAGAGTTTGAAGAAGGCGGTGAGCAAGGGTTGGAGCCACGCTTCCCAGCGGCGACGCATTTTCTCAAGGGCCATGGAACAACCACCTCCATGGGGGTGTTATGGTTTATGGAAGTCAAACCGGTCAATCCAGCGATTCACCGAGCCAATCA
>JASLVM010000063.1 GCA_030741355.1 Candidatus Poseidonia sp.
CACGAAAGACCTCGGTTTGGGTCACTCGCCCAACACCAGGTGCCCACTCACTTGAACTCTGCATGCCGGTGACGCTTGTGGTTCGAGACGTTCTTCGTCTCGCCAAGACCGCTCGTGAAGTCCGATTCATCCTCCACAATGAACTGGCCAAGATCGACGGTCGTGTCGTCAAAGATACCCGCCGTGGCGTTGGTCTCATGGACGTTCTCACCCTCGGTGAAGACAACTACCGCTGCGTGCTTGACCACAACGGCCGACTTCAGTACCGTCCTATCAGCGCTGACGAAGCCTCGTGGAAGGTTTGCCGCATTGAAGGCAAGACCACCATCAAGGGCGGTCGAACCCAACTCAACCTCCACGACGGTCGCAACATTCTCGTCGATGACCCATCGAAGGATGCTTACTCTACGGGTGATTCACTCAAGATCAGCCTGCCAGACCAGAAGGTCGTCGAGCACATCCGCTTCGCAGAAGGAACCCGTTGCTACCTCATCGGTGGGGCCCACGTCGGCTCAACCGCCGAGGTCAAGGAATACGTCGAGAAGCGCTCGAGCATGCCAAACGAAGTTCAATTCGATGGCTTTGGCACGGTCGCTCGCAACGTGTTTGCCATTGGCGACGCCAGCATGCCGCTGACGGAGGTGGCTGAATGAGCGCCACAGCCAACCCCATGAGTCAATTGCGCATCACCAAGGTGTGCGTGAACATCGGCGTGGGTGAAGGTGGTGAACGCCTCGTCAACGCTGAAAACGTTCTCGAAATGGTCACCGGCGTCAAGCCACAGCGAACGCTGGGCCGCATTCAAAATCGAGACCTCAAGGTTCGTATCGGTGCCCCCATTGGGTGCAAAGCGACCATGCGCAAGCAAGAGGACATCAAGGCTTTCTTGACCAGCGCCTTTGACTGCCGTGAGAACACCATCCCTTCGTGGAACTTTGACCGAGAGGGCAACCTCTCTTTCGGTGTTCGTGATTACACGGACTTCCCCGGGCAAAAGTACGACCCGGACATTGGAATCTTTGGAATGGACATTACGGCCGTGCTCGAACGCCCCGGCCATCGTGTCAGTCGCCGCCGACGTGCCAAGAGCAAGGTCGGCATGAAGCACCGTGTTTCGGCAGATGAATCCCGAGCATGGTTTGTTGAGAACTTCAACATCAGTATCCTGGAGGAATGAAGATGGCACGAGATCACGGAGAACGAATTGGACGAACCATTGGATGCCGCCGATGCGGACGCAAGCGAGGCATGATTCGCCGCCACGGGCTGCGACTCTGCCGACAATGCTTCCGCGATGTCGCACCGAAAATCGGTTTCAAGAAAATGAATTGAGGAGGGACAAAGAATGCAATTAGACCCATTGAATGACGCTCTTGTCAAAATCTACAATGCCGAGCAAGCTGGCAAGTTCAACGTTGAGTTGACACCTGCATCCAAACTTCTTGGCAACGTGCTAAACATCATGCAGAACTCAGGCTATGTTGGCAACATTGAACGTGTTGAAAACGGCCGTGGCGACGCCTTTGTCGTCGAACTGCGTGGAACGATCAACCGCTGCGGTACGGTAAAGCCTCGCCACAGCGTTCGTCGCCAAGAATACGAGAAGTGGGAGACCCGTTATCTCCCTGCCCGAGACTTCGGCCTTCTCATCTTGACGACCAACTCCGGCGTGATGCATCACAACGATGCAAAGGACGCTCGAATTGGCGGCAAACTGCTGGCCTACGTGTACTGAGGTGAACAAACATGGTAAAACTCGACAGAATCGAACACACCGTAACCATCCCTGAAGGCGTCACTGCCAATCTCAGCGAAGATGGCGTCGTGACCATTACCGGCCCAAAGGGAACCCTCACTCGCTCGTTTGAAAGCGACGTGGTTCACCTTTTCCAAGACGGCTCAGGCCTCGTTGTCCGCGTGGAACTTCCACGACGAAAGCAACGAGCCCTTGCTGGCACTTGGAACGCCCACCTGAACAACATGGTCAAAGGCGTGACCGACGGCTTCACCTACAACCTGAAGGCCTTCTATTCTCACTTCCCAATGACCCTCGCCGTGAACGGCAACACCTTCCAAGTGAACAACTACTTTGGTGAGCGAGTTCCACGAACCGCCCATATCCTTGACAACGTTGACGTCAAGGTCTCAAACAAGGTAGAAGTCACCGTTTCCGGCATTGACAAGGAAGCTGTTGGTCAAACCGCAGCGAACATTGAGCGTTGTACGACCGTGAAGAACCGAGACCGCCGTGTCTTCCAGGATGGGATTTACCTGTTGAACAAGGAGTGATTGAAGTGGCTGAAGATTACGAATCAATGACCGTAGCACAACTCAAGGAGTTGTTGAAGGAACAGGGACTGCCTGTTTCTGGAAAGAAAACCGATCTCATCGCCCGTCTGCTTGAAGCCGATGGACAAACGGATGATGTCGTCGAGGAAGATGCACCTGTTGAGGAAGCAGCCGACGATGACGCATGGGATGACGACGACTGGGATGATGAAGGCGAAGACGTCTACATGGTGAAGCAGAAGCCTGTTCTCGGCGACGAGATGAAGGCGGCTTTGGCTCTCCGTGCCGCTCAGAAGAAGAAAACCCCGTCCTTCCGCCGAACCGAGTGGTTCCGCTACAAGCGACTTTCTCGCTCTGGATGGCGCGCACCTCACGGTATGGACAACAAGCAACGTCGCAACTACAAGTACCGAGGTTCTCTTGTTCGAATCGGCCACGGCAAGGTCGCCGCTGCCCGATTCTTGCACCCCTCCGGTTTCCGTGAAGTGATGGTGCACAACCTTGCTGACCTCGAGGCTGTTGACCCCGAAACCGAGGCTGCCCGTGTGGGTGCAACGGTCGGTGGACGAAAGCGAGAGCACATTTACGCACGAGCCGACGAACTCGGTGTTCGTGTGTTGAACCGACGGAGGGATGTCTGATGCAAATCACCAATCAAAAGCGAATCGCAGCACGTCTGCTCAAGTGTGGCGAAAACCGAGTGTGGATCAACCCGCTCTACGTCGACCAGATCGCATCCGCAGTCCAAACCGACGACATTCGCGAATTTATCGATGAAGGCTGGATTCGTGCCAAGCCCGTGAAGGGGACCTCCCGTGTTCGTGCTCGTGCCCGTTTGGCTCAGAAGCGAAAGGGACGCCGCAAGGGACAAGGTACCCGTGCCGGTACGGCCAACGCTCGCAACCCACGCAAGAACCGCTGGATGCGAACCATCCGCAGTCAACGCCGCGTGTTGAAGGAACTTCGTGAGGACAAGACGATTGAACCCTCGCAGTACCGTCGATACTACCTCAAGGCCAAGGGCGGTTCTTACCGTTCCATTGCCCACATGCGTTCCCAAATGACGCTAGAGGGTGTTGAATTCAAGGGAGGCGATGAGTGATGGCAGGAAACAACCGTCGTTCGATTTTCCGCCGACGCAAGGCCGGTCTCACCGACTACCGCCGTCGTCTCAAGTTGCTTCGCGGCCAGATGCCACGTGCCGTTGTTCGTATCTCCAACACCCGCACCACCTGCCAACTCGTAACATGGGCTGCAGATGGCGACCTTGTCTCGGTTTCCGTGACGGGGTCTGACTTGGTGAAGAAATACGGATGGCCCAGCAACCGTTCGCTCAAATCGGTCCCTGCATCCTACCTGGTTGGCTTTGCTATGGGCAAAGCAGCCGTCGCTTCTGGCGCCAGCGAAGCCGTGCTCGACATTGGCTTGGCTGCCAGCACCCGAGGCGGTCGTGTTTACGCCGCCCTCAAGGGCATGAGCGATGCAGGACTCGACCTTCCACACAGCGAAGACGTCTATCCCGATGAGGACCGCTTGAGCGGCGCCCACATCGACGACAGCGTCGCTGGAGACATTGAAACCACGAAGAAAACCATTGAGGGGGCCTACTGATGAGTGAAGAAAACGTTCCAACCATGGCGCCGGGTTTGCTTCAAGCCTATGCTCCAGATGAAGCTGATGAGAAGCCAGATCCTCGACGCCGACGACGCAATCAAGACGACCCCATCGCAAACCTGCGAAAGTGGGAGCCTCGAACCCGATTGGGTGCCGCCGTTATGGCAGGGAAAATCATCACTTACGAGGCGGCTCTTGCTTCAGGTCTACCCATTCGTGAAGTTGAGATTGTTGACGCTTTGATTCCTGACCTCGAAGACGATGTCATCGACGTGAACATGGTCCAGCGTATGACCGACAGCGGTCGACGTGTCCGCTTCAACGTCATGGCTTGTGTCGGTAACCGAGACGGCTACGTCGGTCTCGGCATGGCCAAGGCCAAGGAAGTCGCAACGGCCATTCGCAAGGCCATCACGGCCGCCAAGTTGAACCTCATTGCCGTTCAACGTGGCAACGGCTCATGGGAATCCTCGCCAGGACCCGGCAACACCGTCCCGTTCAAGGTCAACGGTCGTGCTGCTTCCACCCGTGTCACGCTCATGCCCGCTGCAAAGGGGAAGGGCTTGGTCATCGGTCAAACCGGCAAGAGTGTTTTGCAACTCGCTGGTATTGAGGACGTGCTGTCCCGGACCAAAGGCCAGACTCGCACAACCATCAATTACGCCGCTGCGACCTTCAATGCGTTGAAGAACATCAACACGACCCGCGTCACCAGCGCACAGCGTGAAAATCTCTACATCCATACTGGGAGGAAGAACTCATGACGTTCATTGTTGTACGAGCACGAAGCGATGTCAAGGTTGAGCGATCCATTCGTGAGACCATGGGTCACATGAACTTGACCCGTGTCAACCACGCCATCATCATCCCCGACAACCCGCAATACCGCGGTATGCTTCAGAAGGCCAAGGACTACATCACGTGGGGCGAAGCCGACGTGGCCATGGTTGAGCGCATGCTCACCGAGCGCGGTCGAATGGCCGGAAACGCTCCGTTGACCGACGCCATCGTGGCCGAACACACCGACTACAAGAACATCGGCGACTTTGCCAAAGCCATCACGGCTGGCGAAGCCCAAGTGAAAGACATTCCAGGACTGAAGCGCGTCTTCCGCCTCCACCCCCCTCGAGGACCGAAGGGATGGGGCGGCATCAAGCGCAGCTTCGTCGTTGGTGGAGCTCTCGGCTCTCGTGGCGATGCCATTGGCGACCTTGTCGACCGAATGATTTGAGGTGAATAAGATGGGTACAAAAGCAAACAAGCACCGTGGACGCAACCGCTACCACGGTCGTGGAAAGAAAGCCGGCCGTGGCGCAGGAAAGCGTGGTGGCCGTGGAAACGCAGGTATGAACAAGCACCGCGTGATGACTCGAATCAAGTACATGCCCAAGCACTGGGGCATGCACGGTTTCAACCGACACCCTACACTTCGTACCGTTTATGTGACGGCCAACGTCGGTCAACTCGAAGAGATGGCCAACGGCGCTGACACGGTGAACTTGACCGAAAAAGGCATCGACAAACTCCTGGGAAGCGGTCAAATCCGCAAGGCATTGACCGTCATTGTCGACGAAGTCAGCGCTCGAGCCGCCGAGAAGGTTGCCGCCGCTGGTGGCTCCATCGAATCCGGTGGAGACGACGACTGGGACGACGAATGGGAAGAAGAGTGAACTTCAAAGGTGATTCACAATGAAGCACAAGCCAATTCCATGGGCCATCGCATTGACCGGTGTCCTGTACTACGCCCTTATGATCTACTGGCAGTCCGATGAACTGTCCGGAACGGGTCAAGCAAGGGACGCCGCAGTCTTTGGATTGGTGTTTTCCGTCTTCTACCTGGGTTACTGTATGCTGTGTTTCCAGCGCGACCTCCCTCCCGGCCTCAAGGACATGCCCTTCGTAGGCCGCTACGGTAAATTGACCGGTTGGCTTGCCTTCCTCTCCATCGCCGTGTGGTACGTTCGACCGGCTGCTTGGGGCGGCTACGACGAAGGCGTCGGCTTCTTCCTTGTTGGTATCATTCTGCTCGGTTTTGCCGCAGCTGCCATTTTGACGTGTTTCATGTGGAGCGGCGACCAAAGCAGCCGTCTCTACGCCCTCAGCCGCTTCGTGGATGTCTACCCGACCATCACCAAGCCTGAGCGACACGTTCGCTTCAACGAGAAGATGTGGACGACCACGTTCGTTCTCATCATCTACTTCGCCATGACCAACGTCATGTTGTTCGGTCTCTCTGGTCAAGCCCTTGACCTGTTCAGTGGATTCCGTTCCATCATGGCAGGTGCCTCGGGTACCATCATGCACTTGGGTATCGGTCCCATCGTTACGGGTTCGATTATCATGCAGTTGTTCGCTGGTGCCAAAATCATCCGTCTGGACCTCAGCAACTCCGAAGACAAGGCCATGTACCAAGGTGTTCAGAAACTCTTGGTTCTCATCATGATTCCCATTGAGTCCATTCCGCAAACGTACGGGTTCCTTGACCCAAGCGAGTGGCTCATCGACGCCTACGGCCTCGGCTGGGCGAACTTCGTCATCGTGGCGCAACTCTTCGCTGGTTCTTACCTCGTGTTCTTGCTCGACGAACTGGTCAGCAAGTGGGGTATCGGGTCCGGTATTTCGCTCTTCATCGCAGCCGGTGTGGCGCAATCCACTTTCGTGGGTACGCTCTCACCGCTCGCCACCACCACCGGTGCACCTTACTCCATCCAGAACCCACCGTCAGGGACATTACCGATGATTTTCTACATGTTCAGAGAATCAACCAACTACGAGATGATTCAAGCGAACGGTTTCGAAATC
The DNA here is from genome assembly GCA_030741355.1 of Candidatus Poseidonia sp. GTDB lineage: Archaea > Thermoplasmatota > Poseidoniia > Poseidoniales > Poseidoniaceae > Poseidonia. Next base: position 6,706 of record JASLVM010000063.1, read on the forward strand.
ATGCTCCTCACCCACGTCAACCCCGTGGCGGCCCTGGTTTCGTCGATCATCGTGTTCTTGGTCGTGGCTTACGCTGAATCAAGCAAATTGGAATTGCCGCTGACTCACGGCAAGGTCCGTGGCCACCGTGGAAAGTACCCGATTCGTTTGGTCTATGCCTCGAACATTCCCGTTATTTTGATGGCCGCCTTGCTCGCCAACATCAACATGTTCACGCTCCTCTTCTGGAGCCATCCGACACTGAGTCAAACGCCGATTCTCGGGCAGAACGGTTGGATGTCGGCCTCGGCCTTCATCGGGACATACGAGCCGGGACAGACCACCGCTTCAGGTGGGTTTGCATGGTACGCCAGCATGGTGAACGGCGTTAACGATTGGCTGATTCCGCTGCTTAATCAGCAGGGTGACGTCTTTGGGCACTCACTGACACAAATCATGGTCCACGTGGTGTTCTATGTAGCGTTGATGACCGTTGGTTCAATGGTCTTCGCGAAGTTCTGGATCGACACCACCAACATGGGTACTAAGGACGTTGCCAAGCAAATCGAGCGCACAGGCATGCAGATTCCTGGGTTCCGAAAGAACCCCAAGGTCCTGGAGAAGATCCTCGAAAACTACATTCCACCAGTCACCTACTTCTCCGGTGCGTTTGTCGGGCTGCTCGCTGCAGGTGCTGACCTGCTGGGTACGGTGGGTAATGCGACGGGTACAGGTCTGCTTCTTGCGGTCGGTATCATCTTGCGTACCTACGAGCAAATCCAGAAGGAACAGGCCATGGAAATGCACCCAATGATTCGCCAGTTCTTCGGTGCCGAGTAATCCTTGATGTAGGAAGAGAACGGGGCTCCGTTCATGTTGAGGCCGACCAAGCCCCAAGGCACCCTGTTTCAGGTCCACGGTTCTGATGAACTCCAAGTGGTTTCAAGTCCCGACCGTGTTGTGATAAAAGGGTCCTCCTTTGCATGGGGGGATGTCCTTTTCTTCCTGCCATTTGTTGCGTTCGGCCTGTTGTTCATCGGTGTGGGACTCGCCGGTTCGGCCGTCGGTGCTTACGAATGGTGGATGGCAGGGGAAGAACACTGCATTTCTTCAGATGACGAACCGTTGTTCACCGGGGATGGGACAGCTCACTGTCTTGACCGCGATTCACAGAGGTCGTTTGACACTCTCGAGGCGTCTGAGGACCGATTCAGATATTCAAACGGAGATGCTACCATGCATTTCCGTTGGTCTGCTCAGGGCGATTACATCGTCATTGCTGAAATCCAAGAAGATGGTTATGCTGATTGTGATTTTTATCGGCCAGCATCCACGCTACCAATGGAATGGTCCACAGAAGACCTGACGTACCCGTACATATGGAGTGCGAGACCCTCCTGGTGCAATAATATCGGCCTTGGAAACGATGAGGACTTCACATCAACGCAATCCGCTCCGTTTGACGGGGAACGGCTCTACCAAGTCTTTGACTCGACCTACGGTGATGTGTATTATCTTGAATTTACCAACACCACGGTGATTGACCGAGGGTATCTCGTTGATGCAAACGACGGTCTCATGGGTGTTTTGTTCCCTTTATTTTTCAGCGGCGTTGGTTTGTTTATGCTTCGTGGCGTGAATGATTTCCGTCCTTTTCAACTGACCTTCAACCGACCATCCAACTCCATCCAGTGGCACAAAGCCTTCGCTGGAACAAGGTTCACGGGTTGGAATTGGGAGGATGCCGACCTTACCACGCTTCAAGTCAAACGAACAAGCGAGGAGGTTTGGTATTCAGGCCACCATGACGATGATAGTGGCTATTATGAAACGAAGTGGGGCGACCGTCTAAGTGTTGATGTGGGTGGTGTGGAACAGGCTCTTGTGTTTTTCATTGGTCCATCGTTGAATGTTCGTCAAGACCCGTTCCTCGTGGCGCTGGCACAAGCCCTCGGTATCGATGCGGTGGTCAGGATTGAGAGTGAAGGAGAGCATAAGACGCCGCCCGTCGTTTCAGAGGACGAAAAGAGCAAGGGCGACGATACCACACATTCGTTCTGGTCCATTGATGGTGCCGAGTAAACGGTCAAATAGGACCGATGGCCTTTGTGGAGTATGGTCTCTGCTAACGAACCGTTGTTCTGGGCCGAGAGAAAGGCTGAGCATTACAGCGTGTTCAAGGAAGGTTCAGTGGTCCGTTTTCAAGAAAATAGGCTCTCAGATTCGCGAAAGGTTGGTATCGTCGTTGCTCTCTTGTTCGCGTTCCTTCCGGTCGTGTTTTCAATTGTGATGATTGTCGACGCATCTAAGCAAGATACCGTCCCGTTCCAGAACGAGGAGGAAGGTTGTGGAGATGGCTGGATTGAATCCGGTGACCTCCTTCCCGGAAAGCTGTATTGCGTCCCGCCAACTGGTCCTGAAATTATTTCATTGGATTCCTTGGAAGTGAGTGATGACCAGCACATACGGGAAACGAGCGAAGGAGACGTGTTCGAGTACCGATGGGAAGCGGTTGACGACTACCTTGTCTTTGGTTCAATTTTCGATGGCGAGTATGAATGCATGACGTTATTGCCACAAGACAACCTCGATGATGAATGGACATATGCCGACCTTAGCATCCGGGTGGGGCAGTACAATCCCGACTGGTGCGGGTCTGCAGTGGGCGAATCCTCACGAAATTATTCAGCCGATGAGCCGCATCCATACGACGGCATCTGGTTGTACGATGTCGAGTATGGGGACCCAATGAATCGCTTGGTGATGATCAAATTTGATGGGCTTGATGTTTTGATTCAAGACGGTGAATCCGAAGCCTACATGCGAAGCGGAGGGGACTTCAATGAGCCGGAAGGAACCCCTCTTGGGATGTTGTGCATAACCCTTCCAATCAGTTTTCTTCTCCTCGCCGGTGCGGACCCGCGAAAGAGAGCCCTCTATCTTCATGTAGACGCCGGAAAAATGGTTCGTAGGCGAGTTGGCCGATGGCCCTCCTTCCAAACAACATGGGAGGATGTGGACTTCTCTTCTGCCAGTCTCAACCGAACCGTTCGAATTGTGGAACATGTGGAATCCGATGAATCCGGTCCGGCCCGGCG
>JASLVM010000064.1 GCA_030741355.1 Candidatus Poseidonia sp.
ACTTGTCGAAGACCGAATAAGAGCGTAGCCATGATGGCGAGACCACCCAGTGCCTCACCCAAACTTGCAGCGGTTTCTAGATTCATCAAAGGCCTCCGCAGGTGTGCATCCTACGGTCACTCGCTTTCTGATGCACCAGTAGCAGTCGAGGGCAGAACAGGGGCATCGTCAATTCGTGTAAGCAAAAAGAACACGAGGGCTTGGAAAGCCGCACCAAAGAGGAACAAGTTTGGGAAACTTCCGCCGACTAGGTCGAGAATTTGCGGCGAGAGGGCGTTACCAGTAAAGGCCCCCACGTTGATGAGGGTCATGTAGATTGAAAATTGCGTGCCGGCAAATTCCTTGGTGGTGACCGACATCAAGAAGGCCAACAGGTTCGCACCGACGATGGCCCAGACCATGGTCCACACCAACCAGATTTGCAACATGAGACCACTGTCGGTCCATTGCGAGCGCATCATGGACCATACTACGGTCATCACCGTGCCAACGGCGACGGCATACGTGAGCGTTTTCTTCGAACCGAACTTCGAGCCGAGCAAACCACCAACAAGGAAGCCAAGCATCGTCATCAAGAACACGGGGAGGCCCTTTGCATCGAGATAATCTTGGCTTTCCCAACCCAACTCATCGACGAAGAGGAACTCCCATTGGAAGTCAATGACACCCATGCCGGTACCCATGCCGCCACCAATCCACATGATGGTGCACAGCAACAAAGCCATCTTCGCCGTGTTGTTGGACACGGCGGTCTTGAATCCCGTGATGATTTCACCGAAGGTCATGGTGTCACTCTCTGGAGCAGCCGCAGTTCCACCGCTCTCATCGCTCCATGGGAAGAGACGGTCGCCGGGACGCTCACGTACGAAGAGAGGAATGAGCATGACAACGCCAAGAACGGCAATTTGCACTTGCAAGGCTGCATGGAAGCCTGAATCATCCAATACACGACTCAATCCAAGCACCGCAAACATGGCGCCGAAGCCCTTGGCCACAAACATCAATCCGTTGGCAATGGGCAATTCCTCATCGCTGAGCGTGTCCACCGCCAAAGCGTCAGAACTGACGTCTTGGAGCGCTGCAAAGATGTTGTGAATCAAGAAAAAGAGAGCGAGCGTTTGGAGGTCGTCGGCAGGGTCATCCACCAGCAGGAACGCCGCCATGGTCAGGACCATACCCAACTGGGCAATGAGGACCCAAGGGCGACGTCGCCCCATGTGTTGGAAACGATAGCGGTCAATGACCGGCCCCAAGACGAGTTTCCCGATGATCCACGGAAGCATACCGGCGGAAATCAACGTGAGTTTCTGGTCGTCGGTCATGGAATTATTGTCCACAAGGAAGGTGACAAGAACGGTAGCCACGAAAAACCAAGGCACACCTTGAGCAAAATAGAGGGCGCAAACCGTACCAAATCGTGCCGTTCTGCTCTCTTGCATGTTTACTGCCATGATGCTCTGTTTTCGGACGTGAATCTAATACTTATCCCAGCATGAACTTTGTTTTTGTACAAAAAAAGGGATTCTTTTGCCAGCCATGGAAGCAGAAAGGTTGAGAGGATGAACCGCTGCATACGACTTGATGCTGACCCAACAAACGCTTGAAGCGTGGTACGGGTCGCATGAAAGCGACCTTGCATGGGTGGAGAAGCCATCACGTCACCAGTTTCGTTGGCGCCTACCAAACGACCGTTGGGCCACTGCGAGTCGACAATTTTCATCATCAAAGGCCCTCCAAAAGGAGTTGAAGAAACAGGGTCCACGTGATGTGTACATTGGGACATCGGCCTGGTTGACCCCCGTCAACCTTCCAAAACGGAGCGATGAAGACGCCCCGCATCCAGTGTTGATTGACCATTGGGTGGTGTTTGACATCGATTTCACACCCTTTTGCTACCGCCGCCTAGAACAAGCGAGAAAAGCCGCCCATCGCCTCCTGCTCTGGATTGAAGCGAATGAAGACTTGACGTTGCTTTCGCTAAGTTATAGTGGAGGAAAGGGATTTCACCTCATCTTCAAGGACAACGACCGCACCTTATTCTCCATTCCCGACCCGAAGGAACGTGAGGAAGCTGTTAGAACGGCACGACAAGCCTTGCTGCGACGAGTCATTGAGCAAGGGTTTCCAGTTGACTCCACCGTCACCGCCGACACGCGTCGCATTATTCGACTACCGGGAACCCTTCACGGGACGACGGGATGGGTGTGCACTCGCATCTCAAGAGAACAACTCACTGCACCGCTGAAAACCTGGGTTTCCAAATTACCAAGACATCCAGATGCCCTCAGGCTTCGATATTGGCCCCTTGCTCCATCCGACCTGCTTCGACGGGGAAATCCGTGGGCACGAACAAAGGCGAAACGATCTCGCTCCAAGCACACAAACACGGCCCAAGAACCCATCACCGTGGTTCAATGCAGCACACAGGTGGTCGGAACCAAGGGGAGAAGCGCTCTGATGGCATGGATTCCAAAACGATGGACGCAAGGGCATCTATCATCGGTCGCATCTCGAATCAATGAACTTGGATGGGGCCCAGTTCACACGTTTGAGCATTTGAAGCAAACGTTGCTCATCGCACCACGGGCGATTCCAAAAGAGCAATTGGCCAAGGAAGTGGCGACCATGGGTTGGAAATCAATGGGCGGCGAAATCAAACAGTTGGGCCACGCTTGGCTTGACATTCACCCCATGCTCGACGAGCAGGCTGATGGTTTGAGTACGCTGGTCCACAAAGGGAGATGGGAGGAGGCCGGCACCGGCGGTGGAAAAGTACCCTGGTCTGCGACCCATGTTGAGTTACTTCGTCGACTTGACACGCCCGTTGAACTTGGAGATGATGAAGTGGCGGGGCGGGCTGAACCCGCATTTCGAGTGGTTAGCAAAACATGAACCATTATAGGCCGGCAAAAGTAACCAATAGCCGCCCAAGAGAGCTGCAAAGCGATGACCTGCCACCGCATGCGGTGGGGACACCAACCGACTGCGGGGCCCGGGCAGCCCCGCAGTCAATGAGATGATCACATGGGATTCCTGCAAAACCTGCTCGCTCGCTTCTTGGGCCAAGGCACTCAGACCCCACAGTCCTACAGTTTCGGACAACCCAATACCGGCTACAGTGGCAGCAGCTACACCGGTGGAGGCAGCTACAACCGGGTCATCAACATGGTAGGCGCCACGGGAAAGAGCGAATCAGAAGTGCGTTCGGCCCTTGCTGCGCAATACTTTTCCGAAGACGATGTCAACAAGCTTTGCGCAACTCCCGCCTTCCGTCAATTGATGGGTTGGGGTTGAAGACACTCGATTGTTCGTTGGTGTCTATTTCAGTGACATGCCTTTGGTGCCTCTGCCCTCAAGGTTATCCAACAGCCAAAACAAACCGGCCCAAATCGATTCAGAGTCTTCACCTGTCTTGTTGACGTTGACCATCATGAAAATCTGAATCACACGACGCCATCGACTGGCGAACATGCGGACATAAACACCACAGAAATCCTCAACCAAGTCAATTGAGAGATGCCCGTTCTTGGCGAGCACACCGATGTTGTTCATGCCGATCATCAAGGCGTTCATGGCGTCTTTTTCTTCACGGGTCAAAGCCGCCAGTTCTTGAGGTGTCAGCTCATCGTGAAGTTTGACGGTGCTGATGGAGAATCCCCGATGCACCAGCGGGTTGTTCATGTGAGCTGCGAGGTCTCGACCGATTTCATAGCGACGATTCTCGTTCCAGTGCTTCATTTGCCGAAGGCTGAACAGGAGCGTGAACAAAATGGCGATACCGCTGACGGCCTCGCCAATATTTGCCGCGGTCTCAATGTCCATTGATACCGGGGAGAAACCCCGTCTTCATGAGGATTATGGCAACACTGGAGGTGAGGCAAAATCAGCAACAGGACGTGTCGCCGCAGGACTTGGCAAGGGCATCTTGTGCACAGAAGCAGGTCTTGGCAGGGACGATGTCGGCACGAGCACTTCGTTCGTTGAACAAATCCGTGACAGCGGCGAGTTCCTCGGGTGCATCACCTCGAGCCTCAAGACACAGTTTCAGGCCAAGCAAGCCCCACATGTTGTCCTTCCAAAGGTCGATGTCAGCGCGGTAGACTTCCTCTGCTTCCTCGATGTGACCCTGCTCAAAGAGCAACGCACCCAAGATGTGTCGAACGGGTTGCATCTGGCCCCACGGTTCGTTGTAGGCAAGGTTGAGCGAGAGGTCAACACCGCGGCGCAACTCGTCAAAGGCGGCGGTAAAGTCGTGGTCTTCGCCAGCTGCCTTGGCAAGGAATTGTCGGCGGTATTCGATTTCAGCCTCCAAAATGGCAGCGTTCACGTTCAAAATAGACGGCCCTTCAGCAGGATCTTGGTACATCAAATTGTTGTGCATCACACGACCGGCCAGTGCAGGGTTGGCGAGGGCTTCTTTGAACAACACCTGCTCGGCTTCAGCCTCGGGCACCATGCCCTTGGAGGCGTAGGCGACACCACGGGCGTAATGCTGGGTGGCGATGGTAGCAGGGAAGACGTCCTTGTCGGAATACATCGGTTCAGCGAGGATTTCGTCCCACTTGCCAAAGCGAATCAAGACGTGCCACGGCATGGTCACGTAAGATTCGAGGAAAATCGCGCCCATTGGAATGATGCCGGCGAGCATGAATTGAACGCCGTGGTCGGCGTCGCCTGCTGGCAGCGTGTCAACGGCCTTACGGGCGTACTTGAGGGCCGTCTCGTATTGACCGTCAAACATGGCACACCACACGATGAAGTGGTGATTGTGCATGCGGTAGAACTTGTAAAATTGCGATTCGTTTCCAGTCAGTTCCACGTAGCGGTCGTCAGCTTCAACGGCGGCGATGTTGCAGTCAATGGCTTCCTTCCACTGGCCGACCCAAGCGTCGATGTGGGAGGGCATGTGGACGAGGTGGCCCAGTCCAGGCATGCGGGTTCGCAACACGTCGGCGGCTGGAAGCGCCTTTTCTGGGAAGGGCGAGAGCTCAAGGGCGTGGCAGTATAGGTGGCAAAGCGCAGGGTTGACTTTGGCTTCGTCGCTGCTGTCAAAGGCATCTTCCATGATCTTCACGAGCAAGAGCGTGTTGTCATCGGCGGGTGTGATCTCGCCCGTGGCCGTGTTCTTGTCCCAAAGTTGCCAAGCCTTGAGGTTCATCAGCGCTTCCACATAGATGGCGGTGACGTCCAAATTGCCGGCGTACTTCTCGTAAAGGGGCGCCATCGCTTCAGCGAAGGCCACGTTCAAGGCTGGGTCGTTCCCCATGTTGAGCACGGTGGGGTCCGCAGCGTCTCGCGCCTCAGCAGAGTGCCGTGTGGAGAGTGCACGAATGAGGTCCTGCTCAAGTTCGGTGCAGTGGTCCATCACTTTGAGCGCTTGCTGAATGGGGTCGTGGCCAGAACCAAGTCCAGGCGACCAGTTGTAGTTTGAGGAAACACAGTAGGCGATGCCCCACCAAGCCATGGCGCAGTTGGGGTCAAGTTCGGTGGTGGCCATAAAACAAGCAATGGCCTGCTCGTGGTTGTAATTCAGCATGTGGCCGTAGGCTTCGATGAACATTTTTCGGGCCTCATCGTTGGCGCAAGTTACATTTTCGGCAAAGGCGTAATTTGAGGCTACGCCGTAATCGTAATCGGTTGGTGCAAGTGACATAACTGAATCCAAAAAATGATTTTACTTAAAGTTCAGTCCGATTCTCTGTTGAAATTCAACTTCCGAATTCATCGCCCGTTGGTTGCCCACCTTGTATGACTCTCGAACGTGGCCAATTGTTCAAGGACTTCATTTCCAAAGCCCAACCATGGATTTAGCCTCTGCAGCCCAATGGGCAGAAGTTTTGGGCCTCGTTACAATCTTCGGTGCTGCAATTTACAGTTGGCTCACCATCAACGAGATCAAAAAGGATAGAAAGGCCGCTTCGTCGCTCAAACTTTCTGAATTGTGGCAAAACAAGGACTTCTCACACGGAAGCATTTCCATTTGGATGCAGCCGGACGACCTCAAAACATTTGCAGAGTTGGAGGAGTTTCACGGCGAGGATTACCCCAAGGTGTTCACCGTCCTGCTGACCTGGGAAAGCATCGCCATCACGCTTCACGATGGTCATTTTGACTTTGATGTGGTTCGAAAGCAGTTCTCCCTCTCCATGATCACGGCCTGGCAAAAAAACAAATTGATCATCGAAAACTTCCGCAAAGAACGAGAGAGCGAGCAAGCCTTCGAATGGCTCCAATGGATTGCCGAGCGCATGATGGAATATTACGAACGACAAGAAGATGTGGTCCCTGCTCAAATCGCCTACAAGGATTGGCAGCCCTGAGGCAAGACATTCGGCACCAAATCACGGGCCTCTCTCAACCAAGAAGATTCAATCAAGAGCAATACCATACAGAGGTTCACCGAGGTGAAGAATCTGCAGTTCTGCGAGACACGTAGAGGCACAGAGTTGTTGGCCATTTTCCTTGACCAACAGCATATCGCCCGTGGAGAAAGACGGCCAAAATTCAAGCTCATCAACAAAATCATACAATTGAACAATGCAATCTGCTTCCGATGTCTCGCTTTCACGCATTTCGAATTCGCCCGTGGATGAATTTTCAACCGACTCCATGCCAATGAGGTCACATTCTACCTGCCCAACCTCTGTGTTGAGTAGAAATTGGAAATCTCTGTAATCCGCCGCATATTCATGCTGTGAAACCGTGATGGTGGCCAATGAATCGTTGACCGCATCACTCACTTCACCGAGATTGCTCTCAAACATGGCCCGCAGGCCCTCGTATTCGAACTGCGGGAAGAAGCAACCAATCGATTGTGCTTGTTCGTAAACGTCCTTGCTGATTTGTAAAAATTGCTTCGTCCATGGGTCGTCGATATCGAAACGAATCTGTTCATTGAGGATGACTTCAGAATAAATGTGAAGCGAACGATTGTTGATCGATGACGGTTCAATGTCGCTGATGAGAATCTGACAACGGTTATCGTAAAGGTAGTGGAGCACAATACCGTTTGAGAACACATGGATGTCTTGACCAACAAACCCTGTCAAGGTCCCGGTTACCAATCCGTAGACATCGTCACCCTTGTAGGTGAGTTCGTAGTGGTTATAGGACGACATTCGAGAATGGCACGTTTCGGTCAACAAGACCGGGGCGCCGTCGTTGAGTTCATCGGCGTATCGAAAGAAAAAATTCTGGTATTCGCTCTCCCATTCATCGCAATCCGGCACACTCATGTCGTTCGGAAAGACCATTTCCATGTGATCGTCTTGAAATGAGAACCCGCGACCAGAATCCGACCAGTAAATGACCTCTTCAAACGCAGGTTCCTCGTCTTCGTCGGAGAAAACAAAGAAGGTGGAGGCCAAGACCAAAAGGGCAACAACTCCAACACCGGCCAGGATGCGGGGCGTTCTCCGTGGGGTTGCATCTTCCTCGACCGAAGTCACAACCTCCGAATCTTCGGAGACCAAGGAAGGTTCACCCTCCTGTGGCTCATCGGTTGTTTCGGCGACATAAATCCGATAACCATCATCATCGGAATGCCAATGGTTTCCTTCATGGTCAAGAAACCAATGCCTGCCGTGTTCATCGTTGGGCAACCACTCACCCTCAGGAAGTTCTTCCCATGTACCCACCCAAGAGGTCATGACCAACGCTTTCCTTTCTCATTGATATTCTTTGGGAGTGGACACAGAGGAAAATGCCCCTGGCGGCACTCACCATTCTGCTGACTCGGTTTCGAGGTACTGGCCGTCGACGGTTAAGGAAGTCATACGGTCGGTCGCTACGAGTCGATACTGCCCGAGGTCCATGTCCGTGACCAAGGTGAGGTGATAATCCCGAGGATTGTAAAGCAGCGGTGGCCGTTGAGCCTCTGATTCTTGGATGTCCTCCACACCAAATTCCCAATCGACGACTCTGGCCCGAATGGATCGTAGCGTCCCATCCCGCCGTTCAAACTGCCCCTCAAAGATTCGATTTCCATTCTGTGCCAGATGTTCAAGCACCTGTGCCTCACTGAGGAAGGCTCTGCCCGAAGTGGACGGTTGCCCCGGTTGGGTGCGGCTTCTTCGGCGAGGTTGTGGGAGCGATGCCAATTGAGCTTCAGTGAGAAGGCCGTGGAGGGTTTTCGGAACGGCCTCGGGTGAGAATTCTTCGAATCCAAAAAGCATCATCATGCTTGCGACCATATCGGTGTGAAGTGGACGGGGGGGAGAACGGCGTGAACGAACACAGGCATGTTCTCCGTTCAAGAAAACCGGGAGATGATGCATGGGAAACGAGGCAGCCAAGCCAAGGTCCAATTTTGCTGCTTCGAGCGGGAGCAACTCCACCATGTTTCCGTTGACCGTTCGTTGAATGGAGATTTGACCGCCATCGGAGTTGAGCTCCCATGCGCTTCCTCGGAGAATGGTCTCGCACCATTGGAGAGCACGTTGCACGGCATGGAGACGTTTTGTGTCGCTGACACCGTTGTACTCAATTGTTCCAAATTGTGTTTTGAACATCATCCATGTTGAGTTCGTTTGACCTTATATCAAGGATGAGGTACGCTCGCTGCGAGGCCAACAAGGGATGGTGGGCGCTGGGGAGTCGTTCAAGCCTGCAACTGCCACCCGATTCTAGATGCGATCGCCATGCTCATTATGGCACGGACCAAATCTCGTCCTAAGCAAGGATACTACCAAGTAAAGTAGTTCTATCAAACCATGAAATTAAGGAAATTTCATGCAAAAACGTAGAGAATTGATATCCAAACAAGTGGGAAATTTCCAAACGAATAGATTATCTTGTATTCCTTATTACCAGAACCATGGACCTTGAGGATGATGCGATCGAAGGGTATCAAAACATACTTCAGGAGTTCAAAGACAATCCAGAATACGCTGAAAATTCAAATCATGACATCGAGAGTATATGTTACGATGTACGCTTCTCAAGCAGTCCGACTGTTCGAAGCCTTGCAATTCAAACCTTAGGACGAATTGGAGCGACTAGAGAACATGAATCAATTGAAACGTGCCTGTTGAACTTGGAGAATATTGATGAAAATACTACAAAATACGCGCTCGTAGTTGCGCTCATACGTTTAAAAAATAGGAATTGCTCTGACCGGGCATTGGCGCTCATCGATTCACTAAATTGGTTCGAGGAGTGGAATTTTGGCGGCGGCTTAGGTGGAAAGGAAATAATAAACACAATTGTCGCTTCACAAAACCAAGACTTCCTGGAATTCCTACATGAGGCAATCAAACAGAGAAAATGGAGTAGCGACGATGGATCTTTCAGGGGATTCACTGAGATACTCGGTGCAATCAACGCCTTTGGAAACAATGAGTCGGAAGAAGTAATTCTATCGCTTTTGGATAGCTGTG
>JASLVM010000065.1 GCA_030741355.1 Candidatus Poseidonia sp.
TTCGTTGGGGTTTGGATTCACTTCCACATCAACACACATGACCAACACGTGGTCAATTTCACGCTCAATCCATTCGGCGTTCATCCTTGCTGCATACCGCATTTTCGTCATGAAGGTCATGTCATCGGTTGAGATGGTCGAGGGGTCAATGCCAAGTTCCTGCTCCAATTTTCTCACGGCTGCACGCTTGACGCCCATGGCGTCCTGTTCATCCATTTCCACATCACTGTGGAGCGGGTGAGAGCAACAAGCATTGGCCCAAACATTTGGGAAAGTCACTTTGTCAGCAGAGCGCTGTTGGAGCAGCATTTCTCCCTTTTTGTTGAAGAGAAGCACGCTGAATGCACGATGAAAGGAACCAATGTTTTGGTGCGCTTCAAGTTTTGAAATCGGGCCGAGAACATCATCGTGCTCAGAAACATGAATGACGGCTTCGGCCATCAAGGTGGCTTGTTCGGGATTCTCATCACCCAACGATGCAACAGCATCATCGTTCAATTCCACGTGCGGGACATCGTTGATTCCGTATCCAGACATGGTTTCACCAGTTTTGTGGAGTCGCGGAGGCTACATGAAGAGTTCTCTGCATCATGACGAACGCAATATTGTGCCACGAACATCATTTCCGAGACACGCATCTCTCACCCGCTGACCGATTTCTCCGCTCACGAGATGAACCTCAACGCCGTGTTGTGAGGTTTGAAACCCTCGTTGCACTTTGAGTCCGATGCCACCCGTCACGTCCATTTCGCTCATGTGTTCACCCTGAAAGGTGTCGCTTTCAAGAAGTTCTTCAATGAGTTTACTTTCATCACCATCACCGTTTGGGGGTTCGGAGAGCACGCCCTCAACGCCACCCATGGCAAACACGAGTCGCTTGACACCACTCAGTTCACTGGCGAGCCGGTACACCAAATCATCTCCTGAGAGGATGCCAAATCGCTTCGGTTCATCACAATCAACAACATCACCGTGCGTGACCACCACGATGCCTGGAGGTGCCGATTCAAAGAGGGCCAAATCGCCCTCAAAATCAGGACCTGTATTCCGGGCCCACTGATGGGGTGGAAGGGAAACAGCGGAAACGTCGCGTTTGGTCAAGGCGGCGAGAACATGTTCGTTCAATTCCAACATGTCATTGCGTACATCGACAACGGCCTCTTCCTGAGTGAGGTCTGCCGGCAGATGAGTGGCCTCTCTTTTCCCCTCAGCGAGTTGGTAGGTCTTGGCCTTGAGGTGGCCAAAGGATCCTGCACCATGAACGAGGACAACATCCACACCCTCGAGCAGACAATCTTCCAATTGTTCGGCCAGTGCATCGAGGACATCGTTTCGAACGGTCTTCATTGCATCCTTTTGCGTGATGAGGCCGCCACCCCATTTCACGACCACGCGCTCACGCATGATGCTCGGATTATGCGGCGCATCATGAGCATACCGCTGCCAACCAAAGCGAGGGAACGCCTTCGGTGAATCTTGGGAAATGATGGAAAAGGTGTTGATGCTTCTTCGTCCAGTCATTGAACCATCAACAGGAATTTGTTGGCAAGGATTGATGAGGAACCGTTCGGGTGAGCGATTCATGGCCGAGGAACCCAGTGTTGATGCGTTCATGCGTCATTTGCAGGTGTGCGTTGAAGAAGCTCGCACCATCGCCGATGGAAAGGAGCGTGAACAGCGTCTTTGGCAGCTTGAAAGTGCACTTCAAGAGGCCATCATTTACAAAAACAGAATCGAAGAACTTCAACGCCATGGCATCGACCCTGTTCGCTTGGTGGAATCTGAATCCGGCATCACACCTGCTCCCGCACCAAAAAAGGTCGAAGCGCTCATGACGGGAACAGACCATTGCCCTGTTTGCAAGGCCGTGTTTGAGCCTGATCTTGCCTTCTGCCCAGCCTGCGGTGCAGAAAAGTGAGCGGTCACTCTTCCTCTTCTTCACGTTCCCACTGTTCGATGGTCTCTACGATCATAGGGTCGTCTTCGTCAACTTTGTACAGATACTCCCCGGGGACCTCATCCGTCAAGAACACGGTGGTTCCTGCTCGGTAAATCGTGTGGCCGTCGGCGATGGCTCTTGAAGTATCGATTTCAAGGATGGTTGGACGGTGGATGCGGACATGACCGGCTTCCATCGCGTTTTGAATAGAACGAGAGAGGTGGACGTTTTTCCGGTCACCTGCAGTGAGTCCAAATTCGAGGAGGGTCTCAACCTCTTCACCTTCACAAGGGAAGTAGAGGACTTCGGGAATATCATCCGTTGGGAGGTCAAGGTCCAATTCAATAGAATGGCCGTAGGTGGCACGAATCATGCCGTTCTCAACTTGGTAACGGCCTTTTTCATCGGCGTTGGCAATGGCCTCAAAGTGCCATCCGCGAAGCCAATGATAGTGGCGGCGTTGGTTGCCAATCGCTTCTGAGAGTTCACGAGTGTTCACCCAGCCGTTGATGTCCATGTCGACGTTGAACTTCTCGGGGGCATGTCGAAGGACAAGGGCAAGCATTCGCCCCAAGGAGTTGGCTTCTCTATCGCTCATGATGAATTTCCCTTCGTCGTTGCACACAGGGCAGTTGGTGCCAGAAAAGTGTCCGTGGGTTCTGCATTGCCTTAGCATGATGTCAATGCGGGTGCGACCTGTTCAAGAACCCTACGGGCTCAAGAGGGTGAATCATGGACTCTTCTTGGTGAGGGAAGCGCGGGTATGAAATGCTTCGTCCTCGTCCCCGGTAACATGGTAGATGTCGCCGTGGTCGGTGCTGGCCAAACAAAGTACGGGAATCACCCACTCGGTCTCAAGGGCATGTGGGCGGAAGCCGCTGCAAAGGCCTTTTCCAGCGTAGACGGGGATTTTGACCCTGCAGCAGTAGAAGAGGCCTTCATCGGTAGTTTAGCCTTTGGCGGTTCACAACTCGGCAACACAGCCGCCCTGTTGACGGAACATTCCGGCATGGATGGCGTGGCGGTCCGGAGGGTGGAAAACGCCTGTGCATCCTCTGGCTTTGCGTTTCGAGATGCTTGGATGGCCATCAAAAGCGGCCAAGCTGATGTCGTGGTCGCAGGCGGGATTGAGAAGATGAACGATTTGACCCCAGAGCGGAAGCGATACTGGTTGGGGGTTTCTGGCGACACGGAGTGGGAACGGCTTGCTGGACTCACGTTTCCCGGTACTTACGCTTTGATGGCTCGACGATATTTTCACGAATTTGATGCCACCCACGACGACCTCGTTCACGTCAGCGTGAAGAACCATCTTCACGGCTCAATGAACGCTGACGCCCACATCCGTAAAGAAGTGAGTTTCGAAAAAGCGGCCGGGGGTTTCATGGTGGCTGACCCGCTCACGCTGTACGATTGCTGCCCTACCTCCGATGGCGCTTCCTGTGTCGTATTGGCTGCTGACCATCTCGCTCACAAGTTCACCGATACGCCCGTTTGGGTCAAAGGCGCAGGTGCTGCATCGGATAATCTTGCACTCCACGACAGACCGAGCATCACCCAACTCAAAGCCACGCAGGTCGCTTCGACCAAAGCCTACGGCATGGCAGGCCTCGATGCACGCCAAATTGACGTCGCAGAGGTCCATGATTGCTTCACCATCGCCGAAGTCTTGGCGACGGAAGACCTCGGTTTTGCACAGCGAGGAGAAGGTGGACGCTTTGCACGAGAGGGGGAGGGTCGCTTGAACGAGGGGGCAACCACGGTAAACTCCAGTGGTGGATTGAAGTCGAAAGGACATCCGCTTGGTGCTACGGGTACCGGGCAGGTCGTTGAAGTGTTCAAACAACTTCGCGGCCAGGTTGAGAAAGATCGACAAGTACGTGATGCTGAGACCGCTTTAACCCACAATGTCGGCGGTTCTGGAGCGACCTGTTCGGTTCATGTCTTTGGGAGGGAACGCTGATGTCCACCGAGATTTGGATGGGCTATTTGCTCCACCACGAACCCGACTACACCGTGGTACAATCGCCGTTCACTCATCGAGGCGTCCGGGTTTTTGGCGCTGATAGTGATGCCACCACCTTGGCGGTCGCTGGCTTGCTTCACCGGCTGAAGCATGATGAAATCCCCTTCGTCTCGGTGCCTGATGGCGTCGACGCACTGAGTTTATCCTCAGCTACTGGGATTCCTATTTTCGAAGTCAACGATGGTGATGAATCACCTTGGGAGGTCTTGATGAGCGACGAAGCCATGGTGGTCATTTCAAAGAGACATGCGAGTGTTGAAATCCCCATGATGGACGTTGAAATCGAAGTTGACGCCGAATTCCATGAAGCCATTGAAGCCGCTTGGGTTCAAGAGTTGTCCGAAACACATGTCAGCCAGGGTGCATACGTCTCGCGTTCTCAATACGAAGAAGCCGCTTCCTCACGTCTTCAACTCCACGGCCAATCCTCTGGCCATCATGTTGTATGGCCCCCTCGATTTTCCCATGTGGTCGGCGGGGAGAATGCAGATGGCATGCACCTTCAACGTCGTGGTAAAGTGATGACATGGACCACTTTGTCGGCGGCAGGTGCACCTTCTGAATTTTCGCTCCGCGCTCCCGTTCTTGGTGGGCTCAGCACCGTTCTTCTTCAGTTGGAAGACGGGCCCAACGGTGTGTTCCTCATGGTCGATGACGAAGACGCCGTGTTGGCCATGGATGCTCAAATGGAACTGGTCTTTCGCCGTTTGTATGCACAAGAGGGCTTTGTACGGTACGGGCTGAAAGCACGGGCCATTCATGACTAACAAAGCATTCATAGAAAGCAAAGTCCACCATCCATCCATGGCAGGTTTTGGCGGTATGAGAAAGGGCCGAGAGGAAGCCCAATCCAACCTCGGTTTCACAGAGGGTGGGGATTGCCCTCGTTGTGGAGGAAACGCCGAAGATTCGACCATGAAGGGGTACCTTCAATGCAGCGCCTGCGGTCATGAGTGGGCTGACCCAAATTACAAGGAAGAGCGGAAGCGACCGAACCCCCCAACCCATCGCCGAGATGCAGAGCGAATTCAACAATTCAAGCAAGAAATGGCCTCTGGCGAACTTGCCAACGTGCTGGGCATTGATAAGAATCTCACCGGGGAACAGGAACAATCCCTCAAGCGATTGGAAGACAAGTGGATGAGCGGTATGCAGGGCCACTACAATGCCGCTGCTGAAGAACGTAAACCTTTGATGATCAGTTTTGATGATGATGACAACATTCTCTCCACCGAGGTGGCCGCCATCACCATCGTTTCAAACGGATTTGACGGAGGAGAAGAGATTCGCCTTGAATACCCGGGGCGAGGAACCGAGTTCTATGCCTACAATGAGCGCAGTCCTACGGGCTGGAAGCGAGGGCCAAATGCAGAATCGACCGCCCGTTCCATTGCCAACGTTATCAACCGATCTTCGAAACTGGTCTTTGCCAACTTACAGGGTCCACGCATCTCGTTTGATTTGCGTGATGACAGCCTCAACGCCGCCTCATTCGTTATTTTCGTAGACGACCCCGGAGGTACGGACATTGTCGCTGAAAAGGGCGGTGTTGTGTTGGACCACCGAGACTTTTCCACCATTCAGGACTATCGCAATGTGGTCGAAATGGTCCTGGAAGACGGCATCATTTCACCCAGCGAAGATCAACTTCTCTGGGCCATGCGTGAACAGCTGAACATTGACGAGGCATATCATGTGCAAATGGTCGTTGATATTTGTGGGGAGAACACGCTCAAGGAATGCACCAATTGCGGTGGCATGGCAGAATTGTACCCTGAACATGCTGCATGGTATTGCCACCCCTGCGAAGAGTGGTGCTGACCATTATTCCTTCTCTAACCATTGTTCTATAGGTGGGATTTTCCCTTCTCTCGCCAAGCGAGTCTATCATGAATGTGGGGACTCTTCATAAAGTGAAGCGGTATCCGAAAGATGGTTACGCCTATGGCAAAAGACGTGTTGTATATTGGAATCGACTTGGGAACCTTCCGTTCAGTGATGGTCTCCTCAGACAGCCACGAAGTGGAAGAATTGACGGTTATTGGTACGCCCAAAGACCCCATCGCACGAAACTTCCTCAAGCGAGATGTTCTCTTCGGCCATGAGGCATTGAAGAACCGTCTCGCCCTCAACCTGTTCCGTCCTCTTGAACTCGGTGTCATCAAGGACACGCCTGAAGACCGCGAATTCATTGCACACTTCATCACGCACCTCATCGGACTTTCTGACCCCGAAGAATACGACCGTGTGGTCGCTGTCATTGGTGCCCCTGCCGAAGCAAGCCACGTTGACAAGACGGCCATCTTTGACGCCGCCGCTGGCTCCGTTAACTCCGCCATGATCATCTCCGAACCGTTCGCCGTTGCGTACGCCCTCGACATGATCACCCACACCCTCGTCATCGACATCGGTGCAGGTACCACGGACCTTTGCCGTGTTTACGGGACCATCCCCGGTCCAGGCGACCAAATGCACACTGGACACGCTGGCGACTATGTTGACAACCAACTCATCAAGGAAATCAAGTCCAAGTACAACGGTGCTCAAATCACCAAGGACATGGCCCGACGCTGGAAGGAAGAATACTCCTTTGTTTCAACCTCGGCTCCTGACGAACCTGTTCTCGTTGACTTCTCCATTGAAGGCAAGGCCATGACCCTCGACATCACGGATTGCATGCAGCGTGCTTGCGAGTCCATCGTTGACCCCATCGTTGAGAACGTGAAGAAGCTCATCGCCGGTTCCAACCCAGAATATCACGACGAGTTCCGCAAGAACATGGTCCTCGCCGGTGGCGGTTCCTCCATCAAGGGACTTGGAGCACTTATCGAGCGCCGTCTCTCTGACATGGGCGACGTGAACGTCCACGTGGTTGATGACCCTGTTCGCTTGGGTGCTATGGGTGGTCTTCGCCTTGCTATGGAAGTTCCAGAAGAGATGTGGAAGAACCTCACGCTCGCTTCCCGCTGAAGAAAGCCCACCCACCGAACACTCTGCTACAGTTGAGTGAGAGCAAGGAAGCCAAGATGGCGAGATTTGCTTGAAACTGTGAAGTAGAGAGGGCACCCCAACGCCCACCCGTCTCGGAAGTGGCGATGGGTTCAGCCCCACAAGAGAAATTCACGCTGAAAGGACATCCGCACCGATGATCCACACGAGCAGCATAAGAATCATGCCCACGGCAAGGGCGTTGAAGACCAACGAAACCACGAAGCGAATGCCCTTTTCCTCGGTCTTGTTGTACGGATACAGCTTGTTGACCTCTTCCCTTCCGCCTTTGATGCCAAACAACGGGCGGAACAAGGAGGCACGTCTTGCGATTTCAAAGCAAATCATCACGCCGACAAAGACGACAAGCGTCCCTATGATCATCGAAGTATAGTAATCTAAGCCGATAAGAGCGAGCAAAGCAATGGGGAGGAAGGTCAGGTGCAGGTGGACGATGTATGTAGGATAGACCGCCTCGTTGAGGTAGGCGAGTCGTTTGCTGGGTTTGTTGAGGAGTTTGGACGCCCAACTGAAGACAAAGAGGCACCAGAACCAGGCATGAAAGGACTGAATTAGCGCAGCGACGGTCGTTTCAAGTGCAAATGCATTGTATCCTTCCGCCACCCAACCACCGTCGTAAACATGCGGTGTAGTGAACATCTCGCTACTCACGAACCAAACAAGAGCCAGAATGGGTGTGATGACGGTGACGGGGATTCGAACACGGTCGACGGCAGGAAAGTAGTCCTCTTTGGCTGCAATCATCAAGTATCCAAACAGGAAATAGAGCATGTAACGCGGGAATTCCCACCACATCCCCACCTCGCCGAATCCCCACGGTTTGAACACGACGTTGCTCACGGCGAGAATGAGTGGTGGGAGCAAAAGAAGGCCGAGGTTGCGACGAGCGTTGAGTAATGAGCGGGTCGCCTGGACGACTTTCCCGTTCGGGTTGTTGCGCACGTGCGAGAACAAGGGCGTCAGAAGAACAGAGTAGATCAAGAGGTTGTAGATGAACCAAAGGTGTCCG
>JASLVM010000066.1 GCA_030741355.1 Candidatus Poseidonia sp.
CTGTTTGCTCCGCTGTTGGCGTCATCGTCTTGGGGGATAGGGTCAAGGTCACTGTTGGTCAGCTCGTGGTTGACCAAAACCCAGTTGTTATCGGGTGTGACCTTGATGTCGATCATGCGGCCAATCTCAGCATAGTAAGTGGATAGGAGGACGATGTTGTTGGGCTCGGAGATGTCCAAAATTTCGAATTGGTTGTAGGAAGAAACGTAGGCATAACACCCTCCAGTACCGTCGGGCTTCTTTTCACAATCCTCCAAGAAATTGCCTTCGATGGAGATTTCTGAAGAGTCTCCAGGCGTGGGTCCAACGTTCTTGTATTCAGGGAAGCACGGGCGGCCGGCGACGTTGTCGAGTTCAGCAGGTGGTGCAACGTTGCCGTCGCAGTTGAGGTTGTGGTAATCGATGAGAAGCATGTTCTCCGTTTGCAAGCGGTGAGCGAGTAAGTCGCTGTGACTGTGATTTTCGTCCTCAATTTCCACCACGGGGTCGATCCAAACCGATTCGCTGGCGCCCTCGTCAAGGTCTTCATCAAGACCGACGTATGCGATGACCGAAACCACGCTGATTGTTAACAAACTCACCAAGGCGATAACAATCACCTTATCGGTTGCATTTTCATCACCAATCATTCGCCTCGATTGCATGATTGCGTCGTTGAATGTGTCGTATTTCAAATAACGGGTCGTTCGTTGACAATCGATTCATTTGTTTTATGAAGACCGAGGATTTGGGGGGTTCATGAGGCAGTGGAGTGTTCTTTTCGGTGTCCTCTTTCTTTCGTTGATGGTGACATCCGGCGCCGTTCAAGCGCACTCGGCGGACACGTTTACCGTGGTCATCAAAGAAACCGGCTTGACGCCAAACAGTTCACAGATTGCCTACAACGATTCCGTGGTTTGGCACAACACCGATTCAAGAGAGAACATGACGCACCGAATCGTGTTTGATTTTGACGGCGACGGGTTGTTCAACGGCACAGATGACTGGGATTCCGGAGAATTGGTTTCGGAATGCGATACTTCGACAACCAACCAAAGCGAGAACAGCAGCGATGAACCGTGTGAAATCACCTTCCTCGTCTGGTTCAATGGAACATGGGGTGTTGGTGAATACGAGTATCAGGACATGTTGTCGGATGGAACGGTCCTCAACGGCACCATCATCGTGACCGAGGACGTTCACGTTGAGAATTCAACCGCGCCCGCCATTGGTAGTTCGTTTGGTACCTTCGAAACCACGAACGATGGTGATGATGACAAGGCGGAAAAAGAGAGTGTGGACGAGACTCGGCGGTTGCTTCTCCTCGTCGGCGGCGGTTCTGGCGTGGGCGCCTTGGTTTTGCTCATTGTCCTCTTGAAGCGTTCATCCTGAATTGGACTTCACGCCAATGGCGTTCAGAGTGTGTTCAGATAGCGGACATCGTCCAACACCAAGTCAAGCACCCAGTCGTTGTCGCCCCACCATACACGCTGATGACCAAAGCGGTCCACCAGGATGGTTCCTGTCTCGTGGTTAACGGTGTAGTCGTCAGGGTGGTGGCGGCCTGAAGAATTTGAGTCGTTGTCTGCGTTGTTGGCATCGTATTCTTCGATGGTCAGGCCGACGCCGAAGTTGATCCAAACATTTTGGAGGGCGATCATGGAGGGGCTTTCGGAATCATTACTGGAAGAGGTCAGGTGAATCCATTCGGAATTGGTCCCGGTCTTCCAGTCGTGGAGAGTGGACGCATTGTCTCGCCATGGGTCAACCGTGATGGTGAGGAAGGTGGTTTTGTTGAGTTCATCGGGCGATAATTGCGATTTCACCCACTTCATGTTGTGCGTGACGATGGGGCAGATGTCAAGACAATTGGTGAACAAGAAGGCGATGACGAGGGTGGTGTTTGCCGCCTCTTCTGAATAGGTCCAATCGGTGCCTTCGCTGCTTGTTAACGTGAAATCGAGAACTTTGACGCTTTCCAGCGGTTCACCGTGAGGTGTCCAACGTTCAACATCACCGGGAGAGGTGCATCCTGCCAAAAGGAGAAGTGTGCACATCAACAAAGCTGTGGGCTTTCGCAACATTACTTCACCTCAAAGACGGTAAGGGAGGTCAATATCAAGCTGGACCAGATACAGGCCAGTGGAAATACAGGATGCGTAGGTGATGCCATCATGATGTTCAACGGCCCACAAGAACGGAACCCAGCCAAAGTCGTAGAAGCTTGAATCAAGCGGCGTACCGTCTTCACCGTGAGGGAGGTAATACGCCACGGTGGCTTCCTCATGGACAGCGATGCGGTCATCGGGGTTGGTGGGGTCCACCAAGGTCTCAATGTCCACGACCCACAAACCAGCATGGTAGTGGGAGATGTAGAGTCGCCCATCCCATCCTCCGCCGTGGCTTTGGTCGGTGGTTTCATCGGTTTCGAAATAGGCACTGTCGAGGTTATGCGGGGAGAACAAAAGCCATTCGTCTTCATTCGGATGGGCTTCACAGTCAGCACCGTAGCAGTGGTCCTCTGCGTACGGGATTTCCCAATCCCGTATCAATTTGGGTTTGAATTTGAACTGGCCGTCTTCCATGGTGTATTCCGTGGTATCGATGAGGTACATGATGCCAACCCCGACGCTCGTGCTGAGGGTTTCCACGGCGGCGGTGACGAGATGGACGGGTTCATCGGAATAGCCGACATGGGACAAATCCACCATGGTTGGGAACGGTTCAGCATAGTGAATGTAAGACACGCGCCCGCCGTTTTCGTTTCCAGTTGGGCCGCTGTCCGGTTGGCCGTCGCCGTCCAAGTCAAGGAAATCCATCCACAAACCGACTTCTGGGGCTCGCCAACGGCACATGAGAGGGTTGCCGAATCCTGTTCGACACGTGGTAGCGTGAAGCGTGTAAGCCTCTGGAGAGTTGGTGGGGTGGGGGACATCCGTCACATCACCGATTCGAAGACCGGCTTCCCAATAGCTGCCGTAAACAAAGGTGCGGCCGAAGCGAGGGTCGTTCGGGTCTTCACCGGGCCATGTCTGAACCGTCATGTCGTGAATGTAGATCCAGCCGCCCATCGTGGTCTCCCAAGCCACTTCGTATTCACCCACTTTGACGATGGTGTGACCAAGACCCGAGGCGGGGACGTTGGGGAGGTTTCGAGCTGCTGAACCGACCAAATTGAGGTGGGCAATGGTGACGCCGCCACAGGCTTCACCAATGGCGTCGTTGCAGTTGTCGTAATCTGGATTGGCGATGAACATGTACCATTCACCGTCGATCATGTGCGTGTAGAGGTTGTGGGGGCCAGTTGGATGGTCGACATCGTACCACGAGTCAATCCAAACGGGGTTTGTTTTGTCCGTTACGTCGATGAGGGTGACACTGACTTGGGCGGGGTCGCTCCACTGGCCAATATTGGGGTCGGAGTTACCCGGGTCAACGAGTTGATTTTGCTGGATGATGTATTCCCGGCCGTTGTATTCGAGGTACTTGACATCCAAGACCTGGGTGTTTGGGTCGTTGTACACGCCGGTGACGGTGGTGTTGGTGGGGTTGGTGACGTCCACGATGTGCATATCGTTCCATCCAGCAAGGTAAGCGTACGTCTCGCCGTCGGGCGTGGTAGCCACTTGAACTTCGGCGTTTCCGGGCGTGGTCAAGGGGTTGAAATCGAGAAGTTCCATGTTGTCCGTTCCCAATTCGTGCTGACTGGCGTTTTTGTGGTCGTGGCCCTCCCCCTGAATCAGTGGATCGCCGGCCTTCATTGACGGGTTCACATCGGTGGTTGCCTCGATATCATCGCCGAAGACCAACAAGGTGGCAGAGGTTAGAAAAACGATGGTAAAGATACCAAGAAGAATCTCTTTACCGCCCATGGTCGCCTCAACTCAACCATCCGTTTGGTCTTTATGATTTGGTGATTGCCCTTGAAACATGGGAAACCGATGGTCCACGCTTACCATGGCCGGGCTTCTCTTGATGGTTCTCGTCTCGCCCGCAGCACAGGCTCACGAGCAAAAGACCCTCACGGTCATTCTGACTGAAAACGGCGTGGTATCGGGCAACATCACCGACCCATCTTTTGTTCAAGGCAACGCCGTGTGGTTCCAAATGCATGACGACACCAATAACACAACGATGAGTGTCCGACTTGACGTCAATCGAGACGGTGTCTTCAACGCCACCGATGATTTTGACTCGGGGGCCCTGGTCGATGAATGTGAACTGGATGAGAACGGTTCCCTCGTGGATGATTCTTGTATTGTTTCAGCCACCTATGCTTTTGACCAGAACGCGACAGTCAACACCTACATCTTCTGGGTGATTCGTACTCACAACGGTACGGAAACGATGTGGAACCATTCCATCGTCGTGCACAAAGATGTCCATGAAGAGGAAGGGCCTTCCCCTGGCGATTGTTTTGGAATTGGGTGTCCAGCGGATGATACA
Source organism: Candidatus Poseidonia sp. (assembly GCA_030741355.1). Classification (GTDB taxonomy): domain Archaea; phylum Thermoplasmatota; class Poseidoniia; order Poseidoniales; family Poseidoniaceae; genus Poseidonia. Next base: position 4,426 of record JASLVM010000066.1, read on the forward strand.
AACGATGACAACGCCGCTGTGGTTGAAGAAAGTGATTCTCCTGCGGTGGTGGTTCTTGCGCTCATATCCCTTGTAGGGATGATCGCTTTGACCCTCTCCATTCTCAAGGAACAAAGGGAGAAGTCGACCGAAAAGACATACCTCGAAGAGGAATGATTCAACCCTCAATCAGCGGGCATTTGATGTCGTCTATGACCTCGATCAAGTGGTTTGAAAACAGCGCTTGTTGCTGTCGGAGCCTCATTCGGAACGGTTGTTTCTTTACCATATTCTCAAAGTGACATTGGTCCTGTTCCCTCATCAAAGAATCGGTTCAATCAAGGGTAGACCTTGAGAAGGTGAACCTGTACGGCAAACCAATGGGGCAACGATTTGGGCAGGCCTTTTTTCTCGTGCTTCTGATGCTCCTCACGCCCCTTTCGGGTTGTTTTGGCGAACAAGATGCTGGAGGTTTGGGGTCCACGGAAGACGTGGTGATCACGCCGCCCGTGCTCACCGGTGGGGTCTTTCAAGGCGTTACCATCGCTGCAGAAGTTGACATGGCTGTTTTCGTCCCTTATCTCATGCTCAACTCCGACAATGGATTTGTGCAAAATTCAACCGTCATCGACATGAAAGCCGGTGAATCGGTCATGTTGACGCTCCTTGCTCCACCACGAACCGATACGGCCGTGATGATGCTCGGGGAATACGGGCGGGAAAATTGGCCTCTTCGAACGACCGAGGAATCGTGGCGAACGTGGGTCCAACGGGACGGTAACGACCGTACGGATAATCCAGGCATCCAGCGGATTCCTGCAACAAATGGAACATTGGACACCGTTCTTCCATCCAACAGCAACGGAGGCCCGGTCTTGGCGGTTCGCATACCCATTGAACGCCCAATGGCGGCTGCTTACAGTGAAGCTGACGGGGGGCGCCACTCAACCGGGCTCGTTGATGGCTTGAACGTGTTCAATTACATCAGCCACATGTCCGATGAGACGCCCGACCTCACGGATGCAGCGGACGGTGCCGTGGGCTACCTGGACCGATGGGCCGGACAAGGAAATGCAGCCTACGAAGATGCTGCGCAGTATCTCATTGGAAACTTGGAAAGTTTTGGATTGGAGGTCATCACGCAACGGTTCACGTACGATTCGTTGATGACAGGGGCGCAAAATCCCGAAGCGTACAACATCTGTGGGTATCGCTTCGGTGAAGTCAACCCAGACAAATGGATGGTCTTTGGTGCTCACTTTGACATCGCGCCACCGGTGAACGGTGGCATGCTGGACCCCCATATTTTCGGTCGCACCTACGGCACCCGTGTCGGCGCATACGACAACACCGCTGGAACGGCCATGGTCCTCACCGTGGCCGAAGCGATGGCCAATTTTAACACTCGAAACACGATGGTGTTCTGCTTGTGGTCGGGTGAAGAAGGAGGCAAGCGAGGGAGTGATTTCTGGACCGATTACTGGGTAAAAGAAGACAATCCTGGAGTGGAAGTTACCAACTATGTGAATCTGGACATGGCCGGTGTCAACTGGCCAGGTGGCGGCGGTGCGCCTTGTGGAGGCAACCACGGTGGCGGAGAAGGAGGATGCGATCCTCAGCCTGCTGTTGACCCCGACGGTTATCCAAAGGATGAGGAAGTTTGGCCCATGCGCGTTTACATCGGTCCAAGTTTGGACCACGACATCATGAATCAGCCTGGAATGGTTGGCCTGGCCATGTGGATCGGATCGGACGCTATCGGTGTCGAAGAACAGATGTCGATGCTCATCGGAACAGACCACCCTGCAGACACGTGGAAAGTCGACGATTGGATGGCGAAAGACCGCCCTGAAATCATCGTGTACGAGGACACCACGGCACGCTCAGACCACGCCACGTTCCAAGACAATCTCGGCACCGTGACCATGGGCTTTGGTGGCCTTGTGGACGGGTATTGGTGCTACCACCAAACATGTGATACGGTGGACGAAATGATCGATTGGATGGACACCACTGGAAAGGACTACGGTGAAGAGCGTTCGGGAACAAGCAACCTCGTCGATGCGCTTGACACCATCACGTGGTGGGCCACCTATTCCTTCTTCCACTTGGATGAAAACCCGGTTCGGAATGCATATCTGTGATCTTGAGGTTTCAAAGGTCTCAATCATCAAGAACATTTGTTGGTGGGGGGCCGTAAGCATTCATGCCCGGCTCACCCTTCGCCAAAACAAGAAGAAGGATGGGGAAAGCTAACAGCAAGATGGGGTAGACGACCCAGTCCTGGGCACCGCAATCGTGGAGCCTTCGTACCGTGGCGTGAAACGTTGGGATGAGAGAAAGGAGAAGATATGGAGTGAGGAGGAGGAGGAAGTCTGGGGAGACCGTAACGCCCAACCCCATGGTGATGGACCAAACGAGAAGATGGCAGGCCAAGAGCCAGCCAAATTCTGACTGAGAGGCCCGCCCATGCTTGGTTTTGAATTTCAAAATAAAGCAGGTGAAAAGAGCGTCTTTGAACGACATCATCTGCTGAGGGCGTCCTTCCTTAACAGCGTCGTCTGAAATCGTGGAGACTTCGGATTCTCCCGTTTTTGCCGCTACGGCACCCCATGAATTACCGGATGATTCATTGGTCATGTTTCCTTCTTTTTTTGATGTGGTTGATAGGAGTTTCCGCAACCTCCGTCTCGAGTTTAACGAATGAGAGAAGAGATGGGTTCGGCCACCGATGCCAACAGACCAAATGGCGACCAAACACCGGTGAACATGGTAAACACAGGTATGGCGAAGATCAACAAGACCGCGAAAAAGGCTTGCTCGTTCCAATCCTTGACCTTAAGCCCGTCCAGTGGGCCGAAGGGGAGCATGTTAAACAAGCCAAGGAATAAGTTCGCACCAAGCCAGAAATAGCCCGCA
>JASLVM010000067.1 GCA_030741355.1 Candidatus Poseidonia sp.
CTTCCCAAACGCTCCCTTCTTGGATCTCACCATCACCCAACATAACGTAGACCTGGCGCTCACTTCCTTCCAGGCGTCCAGCAATCGCTGACCCCATGCCAAACGAAAGTCCCATGCCGAGGGAACCTGCTGAGAAATCCACGCCTGGGCACCATTTCATGTCAACATGGCCCTGGCATATACCGCCGAGGACACGATAGGATGCGAGGTCATCAACCGTGATGAAACCCATCTCTGCAAGGATGGCGTACATGCCGGGGGATGCATGGCCTTTGGAGAGAATGAAACGATCCCTGTCCTCCCACTTTGGCTCGTTGGGTCGCACGCGAAGGGTGGTCTTGTAGAGCGCGGCAAGCAGGTCTATTTCTGACAGCGAACCGCCGGGGTGGCCTGCCTGTGCTCGATGAACCATGTTAACGATGTGGACTCGGCATTTACGTGCAAGTTCTTTGAGTTCATCCGTGCTTGTCATGGTCTCACCAACAAACTCATGCCTGCGTGGATGGCCTTTGATGGTTGTGCCAAGAAAATTATGAGATTTAAGCGCAGTCAGCGTTTTTTGAGCGCAAGTGAATCGATCATTCTTCGGAAGCCATCGGCCACAATCATCACCGTATCACCAGCAAGACTGCCGCCTTTTGGCAGGGCACGCGTGGCCAGCCAGATGAACACTCCAATGAACCATGCAAAGAACAGCAAGGACATCGGGTTGTTCATGGTGGTGATGCCAAAGATCTCTGGTAAGTCCTTCTTAGCGACGATCAGCACGGCAATGAGAACGCCCATGATGGATTCACCAGCGATGAAACCAGCTCCGATGAGGACTCCTCGGCTTTCGACCTCCTTTGCGGCCTCAATCGCCTGTTCTGATGGATGTTCTCGAAGCACACCGTCGACGCGCAGATGCGCGCTTCGCAGAAGAATGTGAGAAATGATGCCGCCCGTCATGATGGGTACGGACAAACCGAGGGGAAGGTAAATGCCGATGGCCACGCTCATCACGGGCATCTGGAGTCGGATGAGCGCTACTGCAAGAGCGGCTCCCAAGAGCACCATCTGGATGTTTAAATCACCACCAAACGCTCCTTGGACGATGGCTCCAATCAATTCTGCTTGCGGTGCAAACAGGGCGTTTGTGCAGTCCGGGTCATCGGGGAGCGGGTTGAGTTGACAAGCTGTTTGTGAAATTCGGAAGGCGTTGTGGAGAAGGGACAGCACCGGGCCAATGACAACAGCGCCCGTCAGCACACCAATAATTTCAGCCACTTGTTGCCGTTTGGGCGTGGCCCCAAGCATGTGGCCCGTTTTGAGGTCCTGCATGACGTCGCCTGCAATGGCAGCACTTGACGCCACGATGGCGGCGATGAGCAGGGTCGCGTACATCAGGTCCTGTTTTGCCATACCCAGGAAAACATCACCAACAATATACACCAAACCAACGGTGAACAGCAACGTGGCGATGGTCATGCCAGAGACGGGCGAATTCGATGAACCGACAACGCCTGCGATGTATCCAGCCACAGCTGCAAAGAAAAAGGCCACAAAGGCAAGGAAAAGCGCCCCCGCCATCGCAAGAATGAACGATTCTGTTGCCCACCAGTAGAAGAAGAAGGTGAGCACCACCAACGCACCACAAACCATGAAGACCCGGTTCATGGGTAGGTCTTGCTCGGTTCGAAGCAGTTCAGTTGCTCCCTCCTCTGACTTTACGAAGGCTTTCGAGAGGCCCGTGATGATGGTTTTTCGCATGGACCACAGGGTGTAGATTCCACCGACCACCATGGCGCCAACACCGACGTATCGAACTTGGGTTTCCCAAATGACATAGAACCCTTTCACCAGTGAAGTCGTATCAGGCCATCCGTAGATCAAGCCGTACATGGGGACCAACAATCCGAAACCCAACACGCCTCCAAAGAAGATGAACGATGCAATGCGGATGCCGACGATGTAGCCAACGGAGAGCAAAGCAACGGACAAATCCATGCCAGCATAGAGCCGCGTGGACATGAACGAGACAGCACCCTCGACCGTGTGGTGCGTGACTTCGAATCCTTTCACCATGAGCCCGTAAATGCCACCGATAGAGAGCGCATACAAAATGGCCAAAGCGCCGTCTCCGCCTTCTTCGCCAGCGACGAGGACCTCCCTGCATGCTACACCTTCTGGATAGGGCAAGGCTTCCTCAACGATGAAGAGGCGACGCAGAGCAATGGTAAACATCGTCCCTAAGAGGCCTCCCAAAGTGGCGATGACCAGGGTTTCCATCCACTGAATGGACGTCCATATGTTCATGACAAGGAGGGCAGGAACGGTGAAAATTACGCCGGCTGCAAGTGATTCACCTGCGGAGGCCATGGTTTGAACAGCGTTGTTTTCCAATATGGAGACATCTTTGAACATCGTTCTCAAGATGATCATGGACATGACGGCTGCTGGGATGCTTGCCGAGACCGTCATACCGGCATAGAGGCCGAGATAGGCATTGGCAGCCGTCATCAACACGCCGAGAACAATGCCGACCAAGACCACGCGCAGCGTGAGTTCTAGAGGGGTTTCATGAGCAGGAATGTAAGGCTCATTCAACCCGCTCATATGCCTTCCACTTGGTTCGGGTAGGTATATTCTACGCTGATGAAAATATGGTGTTAAATTGAATCTAAATTTGTGGGGCTTCCATCATCAATATTAATAATCCCACGATTCAGCAAAACTTGTTTTCGAGGCGTCGTCTTCGATTCGGGGGAATTCCCATGGGTGAGCAATGGCACAATCTTTCCACCGAAGACAGCCTTTTGGTGCAAGAAAGTTCTGACACGGGTATCTCCGTTGACGAGGTGATTCGGCGAAGAGAGCGGTATGGGTACAACAAACTGGACGAGGCCGAAAAAACATCGGCATTTCTTCGATTTCTCTCTCAGTACAATGACCCGTTGAATTACCTTTTGATGGGTGCTGCGCTCATCGCATTGCTGATCAATCCAGACCACCCCGGGGATGCAATTTTCATCTTTATCGTCCTCACTGCTAACGCTTTTTTTGGATTTTGGCAGGAGAATCAAGCCGAGCAAGCCATGGATTCCCTCAAACAAATGTCAATTTCCAATTGTGTGGTTATTCGCGGTGACTATGAAAGTGAAGTCCCGACGTCGGATTTGGTCCCTGGTGATGTCGTTCGTCTTGAACAGGGACTCAACGTTCCTGCGGATGTGCGATTGATTTGGTCGCAACAGTGCAAGGTAGACGAATCCGCACTGACGGGTGAGTCCTTGACCATCCGTAAATCCACAGACGCACTTCCATTGCCAACCGTTCTTGCCGACCGAACCAACATGGCTTTCATGGGCACAACGGTATCGTCTGGGCGTGGCCTTGGTCTCGTGGTCGCCACGGGTATGCAAACAGAATTGGGTAAAATCGCCAGCAACATTGCGGATGCACAGACACCAAAAACACCGTTGGAATTGAAACTAGAAAGTCTCGGAAAATTTCTCGGTTTTATCGCCTTGATTGTGGCGATTCTTCTGGTATCCCTGAATCTTCTTGTTTCCTACGGAAAACCAGGCGTAGACCTACGTGAAGTCGTTGTTCAACAATTTATTGTCGCCATTGCCATCTTTGTTGCTATTGTTCCTGAAGGTCTACCCATCATCTTGGTCATCACCTTGTCGCTTGGGATGCGAAACATGGCTCGACACAAGGCGATCATTCGTCGTATGAAAGCGGTTGAAACTCTTGGTTCTACCACGGTCATCTGTTCCGATAAAACCGGCACTCTGACAAAGAATCAGATGACCGTCCGGCGCATTCGAACCCTCGATGGTAACTATGGTGTAACGGGAGAAGGATTCCAACCAAACGGCTCCCTTGTGCGAAACGATGTGGAATTGTCAGACGAAGACCTCCAAGCGCGCCAGGCTGATTTGGGCTTCCGTTTACTGGGCGCCTGTTTGGCCCTTTGCCACAATTCAAACATCGTCAAAGCTGATGGTTTTTGGCAAGCCATTGGCGACCCAACCGATTCAGCGTGCGCCGTGGCAGGATGGAAAATCAACGGCGATGTCAAGAAATTCTCTCACCGGCATCCAAGACTCAACGAGTTTTTCTTTGATTCAGTACGAAAACGGATGAGCGTCGTCCATGAATACGAAGGGGAACATTGGGTTTTTGCCAAGGGCAGTGCAGGCGGTTTCAAAGACATCGCCACCACCAAAATTGTCGACAATAAACTCGTACCTTTGACCGCAGAGGATTGGGAACTAATTTCCGGCATGAACGACGACATGGGTTCTCAAGCCATGCGGGTGATTGCCCTTTTTGCTCGAAGGGTGAACGAGAACGAGGATATTGAAGACATCAAGGCTATGGAATCCGAACTGGTCTTCCTCGGGCTCATTGGTATCATGGACCCGCCTCGCCCAGAAGTCAAAGATGCCATCGAAACATGCCAGCGAGCGGGCATCAAGGTGAAGATGATCACAGGCGACCAACAAATGACCGCCGCGGCCATTGGTTCCGAACTCAACATCACCTCGGCCTCCGGCGCTTCACTGGACGGCATGGAATTGGCTGCGCTCAGTGATGAAGAATTGGTGGCAGCGAGTGCTGACGTAGCGATTTACTCACGCGTGACGCCCGACCAAAAGATGCGCATTGTCTCTTCATTGCAAGAACAAGGAGAAATTGTGGCCATGACCGGAGACGGTGTCAACGACGCCCCAGCGTTGTCCGGTGCGAACATCGGGATTGCCATGGGCATCGCAGGAACCGATGTAGCCAAAGATGCCGCTGACATGGTGCTCCAAGATGATAACTTTGCAAACATCGTCCACGCCGTTGAAGAAGGTCGAAAGATCTACCAAAACATCCGGAACTTCGTTCGTTATCAAGTTTCAACGAACGTTGCAGCCGTTTCTCTTCTTGTGCTTGCAACGTTGTTCTTTGGCCCCGAAGCGCTTCCGCTGACTGCGACACAAATTTTGGTCATCAACATTCTCATGGACGGGCCACCGGCCGTAGCTCTGGGTGTTGAAAAGAAACACGGGAGTGTCATGGACCGGCCTCCGCGTCCCGTGGACGAAGGCTTGCCGAACGGCCGAGATATTTCCCTGATTTTTTACCTGGGATTCGTCATGGTCATCGGCTCGTTGTTGGTGTTTTGGCTGGCAGGCGGCGGTTTAGCCGACCCTAACGCTCAATGTGAACTCCTTCCTACGGAAACAAGCACCACGGCGTTTGATGTGGACGCATGTCTCAGCGGTGATGCCGCAGCCATCGAAGACTGGCAAACCTATGCAGACGGGCATTTCCATCACGCCCAAACCATGACGTTCGCCGTGTTCATTGTGTACCAATTGTTCAATGTCATGAATTGCAGGTCAAACGAAGAAAGTGTCTTTGAATTGGGTCTGTTCTCCAATCCTGCGATCAACTATGCTTTGGTCATCTCTTCGGGATTGTTGCTCTTCTTCGTCCAACTTGCCGACCTGTCCATTCCTGTTCTCGGCATAGAGGTCGGTTCCCTCTTGCGCACCAATCCGTTGACTCAGAACGATTGGACCGTGGTCGTCCTCATCGCTTCCAGTGTTTTCATCATTGAGGAATTCAGGAAATTCATCGTCAAATCTGGAATTTTTGCTGTTCGTCAACGCTGACGGATGAAAGCACATCTTCATGAATGAATTCTGTAAGGACCAAACATGGTGCCAGCGGTCCAACCGGCCCCCCTTGCGGGTGAACATGCCGATTGGCTGAAGCGCCTTGGCCAGAATGTTGACGAGAAATCATGGTCGGAGAGCCTTCAACCCATCGTTGAAAAATTGGTCAAGAACCATCCGTTAGATGTCAAGGATGGCATGCTCCTCTACACGCACGATAATTTGCATGAACTTGGAGCGCTTGCTGATTGTGTTCGAAAAGCGAGATTTGGGACACAGGCGTTCTTTAATTCGAATGTCCATATCAACCAAACCAATATTTGCGTCCTCGCCTGCAAATTCTGTGCATTTCGAAGGGGCCCGAAGGCCCAGGATGCTTACGCCATGTCGGTCGAGCAATACTTGGCTGATTTAGACCAATACGCTCACGCAGTCGATGAAGTTCACTCGGTTGGCGGCCTTCACCCTGAATGGGGCGTTGAACACTACGAGGGGCTCTTCTCGGCCACGAGGGAGCGATTTCCAAACGTCTCCATCAAAGCCTTGACAGCCGTAGAAATCAAACACCTCGCTCAAAAATCATCCATCACAACAAAAGAAGTCCTCAGGCGCCTTAAGGAGGCTGGATTGACCTCGCTGCCGGGTGGTGGTGCGGAAATTCTTGATGACGATGTGCGCGCTCAAATTTGCAACGGCAAGGAAAGTTCCGATGAATACCTCCAAATCCACAGAGAGGCGCATGAAGTGGGCCTCCCTTCCAATTGCACCATGCTATTTGGCACCGTCGAACGACTTGAACAGCGCCTTCAACACATGATCTCGTTGCGAGAATTGAACAATGCAACGGCCGGTTTCCAATGCTTTGTCCCCTATCCGTTTCTGCCGGACCACACTCGATTGCCTGAGGCTCAACTTGCCACTGGCTCCGAAGTGTTGCGTACCATCGCTGTTTCACGCCTCATGCTCAACAACATCCCTCACATCAAAGCCTATCGCATGAACATCGGCGACCATCTCGCTGAATTGGGTCTTCAATTCGGAGCAGATGACATTGATGGC
>JASLVM010000068.1 GCA_030741355.1 Candidatus Poseidonia sp.
CGAAAATTGGGCATAAGAGGAGGCATAGGGCCTCATGAAAAGATCGAACACCGGGACTGGATTTCGAAAACGATTTTGTCGATGATGGAGCGAGATGAAGTCGTTCAACAAGTTGGAAAGAAGTGGTTTCTTCTTGGTTGAGTGATTCTGCTTGCACATCAAAGGGTCAATGCACAAACCCACTGATTCGTTTTGACCCAATCAGAGGGCTCGCAGTGGGCTTTGTCATAGCCTACCCTTTGCTTGAACGGGTGAGCAGTGGGCCCCCTTTGATTTTTGGAAGAATTGAGTTGGAGATAGCCTTAAAAAAATCTATGCTTATATCCCCATATGGCAGAATGTAGTAAGTGCGGTGCAAAGTTAGTTTCAGAGGAGAAAATTAGGGAATATGCATTCCATCACCAAGGGGATGCAGCATATCATTGGGCGGTAGGAGTTCATACCTTCATCAATAATGATCAGCCTCCATGCAGTCATTGCGATTTGCTTTATTCTTCATTTAAACAATAGGCAGTGCATAGGGTCAATGCACAAACCCACTGATTCGTTTTGACCTTATCAGAGGGTTCGCAGTGGGCTTTGTCATAGCCTACCCATTGATGGCTCATCCGAGTTGAGGGAGCCTAGTTCTCGATAACGTAGGATTCACCGTTCTTTGGCTCGTGCACGATGTGCCCTTGGGCTGTGAGGGCTTCAACGAGGGGGGGACGAGCATGGGTTGGATCGGTGTGGTAAACAACCACGTGCTTAGCTTCGCATGCCTTGGCGAAATCAACAATTTCCTGGTGTCCGGCGTGGGTGGAAAACGAGAATTGTTGGATTGGTAGGTCGATGTGGATGCGCTGACCGTAGATGTTGATGGCCCCCTCTTCGAGAAGGCCACGTCCGCCTGTGTCTCTGGCTTGATAGCCGGTAAAGAAGATCGAATTTTTGGTATCATGACGGAGTCGGTTGAGGTACCAAAGAGCCGGTCCACCTTCCAACATACCTGAGGTGGTGACGATGACATCTGCACCCAAGGCCTTCTTTCGATCGGATTTGCTCGATACTTGCTTTGCCCATCGCCATGCACGCTCCAACGCCTTTCCATCCCGTAGCAGCGAGGGATGTTCCAAGTGGGTTTTCGCCACTCGCTTTCCCATGCCGTCAACGTGGACGTTGAGATGAGGGAGATGGCGATGAAGAAGCATGACAACATCTTGGGTTCGACCGTTTGCAAAAGCTGGAATGAGAACGGTACCGCCCTGCCGCACCACGTCCGCCACCGCCTGAATGAAGCGATCAATCTCCTCGTCTTTTGGAGGGTGGTCTCGACCGCCGTACGTCCCTTCAACAAAGAGAATATCCGCTTGAACGGGTTGTGCACCAGCGACAAGAGGTGAGTCTCGCGTATCAAAATCGCCTGTCATCAAAACACTGGTTGAGGGCGTTTCGATGTGAAGCATAGCAGCACCAGGGATGTGTCCAGCTGGATGCAAGGTGAGATTCCAATCGTGATGTTTCCAAGGAACCCCAAAATCGTGGACGTACCACGAATCAATGGCTGTGTCGATGTCTCGTTTATCCCAAGCAAGTGGATAACGTTCAATTGAACTGACCTTGTAGCAATCTCGCCACATCATGTCAGAAAGTTGGGCGGTGATGATGGTGCCATGGAGGCGCGTTCGATGATGAGCGCATAACCACGGCGCCATGCCGAGATGGTCAATATGGGAATGCGTGATGACGGCATCGTGAACCAACGGCGCTTCACTGGGATAGCGAGGTGGTGAGGTTGGAGCGATTCCATAATCCAGGAGTAAGCGTGTTCCTTTAGGATCCTCAAGAACAATGCCAACGTTTCCAACTTCGTCTCCACCGCCAAGATAATGAAAACGCAACCCGTTGACCGGTGGTTGGTCTGGATACGTCGAAGTTCGACCTGCAGCATACAACACCATGCATTGACCAGAGGCTTCTCTTGCATGAAGATGTGGGTCACCCCCTTGTTTCCGTTGGAACTTCTTTTTGGATTTGGGGAGTCTGAAAATCATGAGTTCAATTCCAATATGTTCAAGTGCTTGTCGCGAGCATATTCAACGGGTTTTTCTCGATTCAGTTTTCTCTCTCGTTTTCTCGATCAACCATCAACTCAACATTCTCTTTTCCAGTGGAAATGGGGGGGTCCACCAACGGGTCTTTCTTTTCCTTCAAATTTTTACGAACATGTTTCCATACGAAGACGAAGAAACCTTCTACGGTGAATTCTTCCACAGGTCATGGCCCGAATTCCTTCTCATGAATTCGTGGTCGATGAAGATCGATGTTTCGGTTGTGGTGCATGCATCGCTTTGTGTCCAGTGCAAGTTCTTACTCTTGAAAATCGTATGATTTACGTTGACGAACCAAATTGTACACATTGTCGTCTTTGCATACCTTCGTGCCCGGTTTTTGCTCTTGATTTCCAAAAGGTGGAGTCCAAATGAACGTGGTTCTCATTGGTGGAACTGTCGAGGCTCTTCTTTTAGCTCATCATCTTCAGGAACATCACCGTGTTTTTTTAGTCGAAATAGAAGCCGAACTCGGCCTTCCTGTTCTCCATCCTGGACGTGTGATTCAACAAGATCTTCTTGATGCTTACATGACAAAGGAGCAACAATCCTTCCTCCTTCTTTCTCCAAATCCTCAAGGCTGGGGATGCCGATGGGACTGGGTTCTCAAACATCTTGCCGCCAACATCGCCCGAAAAGGCGTCATGTGCTTCACTCGGACCCGGGTTCTTTCGTGCACCAAACAAGGAGAACAATATTCGCTTGAAATATCATCATCAGAACGAACGCTCCCCACACATCTCATTGCGGATCGTGTGGTGCTCATGAACCAACCCAATGCATCTGGACCGGGCAAGCGACGTCACTGTTTTGAACCGCATCAACCGGTTCTTTTTCCCTGGACCGATACCACTGAATGGACTGGAGGAACGGTTCTGGATGAGGATGCAGAACACGCTCCCCAAACAGATCTTCGATTGCAACGAGGTGATGGTTTGACCGAATTGTGGTGGAAAGGGAAACTGAGGTGGGACCCACCGCGAGGTTTTTTTGAATCATCTACCGTCGTTCTTCCTTCAAATGTCGATGAACTTTCCTTTGATGGCGTTGTATCGCGGGTCCTCGCCTTCTTACCAAACATCGTGTAAAGTTAGATATTTAGTGTATTTAGAAACACCACTTTCTTAGGCTAAACGGTTTGGCCAATTTGAGAACGCCGTTGGTGCGAGTGATGAACATGGGGGCACACGCACCGGCAGATGGAGGCAAAACAATGCAAAACTCATCAACTCAACTCTCCCCCCGTGAATGGAAAAAACTCGTTGCTGAATACCAAACTCCACACATTGGACGTGCTGTTTGGCAACTTACGAACACCCTTGTTCCCATTCTTACTCTGTGGATCGCCCTCTATTTTCTGAAAGAAACTTCACTTTGGTTGTGCATTCCCCTCGCCATGCTCGGGGGCCTCTTCCTCGTTCGTGCCTTCATCATCTTCCATGACTGCGGTCACGGCTCCTTCTTCAAATCAAAAAAGGCCAACAGCGCCGTTGGTTTTGTGACCGGTCTTCTCACTTTTACACCGTATCGACAGTGGAGTTGGGAACATGCCAGGCATCACGCCACCAACGGTGATTTGGACCGAAGAGGCATTGGCGACATTTGGACCCTGACGGTCGAAGAGTACGTCTCATCATCAAAATGGATGAAATTCAGTTATCGATTCATTCGCAATCCCATCATTTTGTTCTTGTTCGCTCCGCTTGTTTTGTTTGTCATCTTGCAACGTCTCCCCAATTCAAAAGCGAAAGCAAGAGAGAAGCGTTCTGTTTACATCATGAATGCCACGTTGGTCCTCTGGTGTGTTGGCATGAGCATGATCTATGGATTCGTTGATTGGCTCGTTATTCAATTATCGATGATGGCCGTTGCGTCTGGCTTTGGTCTCTGGTTGTTTTACGTACAACATCAATTCGAAGATACGTATTGGGCCACCGGCAAGGAATGGGATTACACCGCTGCCGCCATGGAAGGAAGCAGCTTCTACAACCTCCCCAAAATCCTTCAATGGTTCTCAGGCAACATTGGGTTCCATCACATCCATCACCTCAACCCCCAGATTCCCAATTACAACTTGGAGCGCTGCCACTACTCACATCCCTTTTTCCAACAAGCCCCTGAATTGAAACTCTTCAACAGCCTGAAAACCATTCAACTTCGGTTGTGGGATGAAGTGAATGGGAAGATGATCACCTTCCGTGAACTGAAGCGACAACTTGCTTTGAGCCAGGCCAAACCAGCCGTTTAAACACGTCTTTGTTTGATGTGCGTGCGCTTTCGCGCAGTTAATCTCTTGAACGACCCGCATCAGCCAGTGGTATGACACAGAAGCTCTACCTCGAAAGCATCGATGCTGGATATTGTCGAGAATTTAACGCCGTGGTCACGGCCGTTGAGGACGATAAAGTGATTCTTGACCGGACACTCTTCTATCCGTTGGGCGGCGGTCAGCATTGGGACACAGGCCTTCTCGAAGGTCCCAACGGTACGTTGCAGGTTTCAGAAGTTCGGGGCCGAGGCGATGTATCCCATACCGTTGGACTAAATCACCAACTCAGTGCAGGCGATGAGGTTCGAGGCACGATAGATTGGGACACTCGCTATGCTCACATGCGCATGCATACAGCTCAACATCTCGTCAGCGGTCTGGCCTACGAGATGTTCGGAGGGGTACGAACCGTGGGGAATCAAATCCATGCGGACCGCTCACGAATCGATTTCAACCCAATTTCATTTGATGAAGCCATGTTGACGGACCTCATTACTGCAGCCAATCAGCGGATTGATGCGGCCTTGGAAGTGACAGACGCCGTGATGACGCGAGATGAAATCAACGCCATCATGCCCGCCGACCGAACCAACATGGATCTTCTTCCAGCGAGTGTGAAGGAACTTCGTATCGTCCAAATCGGAGACCGTGTTGACATGTGCCCTTGTGCTGGAACACACGTGAGCAACATTGGCGAACTCGGCCATATCCAATTCCTTGGAAAGAAATCCAAAGGCAAAGGAACACAACGCGTCAGCTACACACTTGAACAGAGCCAACATCCTCGAAACCACTCAAACGTGGTTCTGTGATGATGTCAAGAAAAAGTTTTGAATCAAAACTCCAAATCGTCGTCCACCAGTTCTTTGACTTCTTTCATGGCGGATTTCAGTTCCTCACGTCTTGATTGCCGTTGTTTGAACTCCAATTCCTCAAAAATCTCTGTTGCTGTCTCGTCCAGATTTGATTTGGCTTGGGCTGCAGCAGAAGCATGAATTCGGTCGGTCAGTGTTGTATCTTCACCACTCCGTTCACTTCGATCCACTTTTTGGATGGGTTTGCTGGGTACGGTTCTCGCCCCGTAATGTTCGTTTTCTTCACCTTCCAATTCCCATGTCTTCTTCGCCATCTCTTGGGCTTGTTCTGCAGGCAAGGGTTGGTCCTTCCAGGGATTTTGGTTGGCGATGTCTTGCAGCGCATTTTGTTGGCGTTTCGCTCGTTGTTGTTCAAACAAGGCTTCGATATCATCGGCACTTGGTTGAACACGTTCTCCAACCAACGCGCCGGCCAAGCGTTGCTGTTCGATGAGCGCTCGACCGTGGACTTCGTCGTGGTCGTAGCGATGCGGTTCTGCCGCCATGGCCATGATCTCTTTCGCCAGTTGATACAGCGGGTCATCAGGGGGGGCTGAAGCCAACACCTCCCTGACATTTCTGTGATGTTGGATGCAGGGTGAGCATCGAGCCACACCTGATTCATCCGGTGCATCACATCGCAAGCAACAGGCTTGGAACCCCAATTCCTGCATGGCTTTTCGCGGCATGGACATGGTGAGACCCGTTGTTGCATGGCCGCCGAGGTCAAGAATCCTTGGACACGAGGATTCAAAGTGAACCAAGCGGTGGCTTCCTCATGGGCAATCGAGACCGTCGTGCCGATATTTTGGACGACGACCCCTTTCGTAACCAACGCTCAAAACCTCAAATCCATCGAATTCATCAACGCGTGGACAACGAAGGCACCCTTCATTACGAAACATCCTCGCCTTTTGGCGATGCCATGCTCCAATTTCTAGGCCGAGGAAATTGGGAAAAGCCAAAACACCACACCGGCCGATTATGGCATTTCAGTGAAGTGGAGAAGCAACACCTCCGCCTTGCCATGGGTGCCTTTACGCTCGCTCTTGGCCTCATGGCTGCAAACGGTATCATGGGCATCTCTTATTTT
>JASLVM010000069.1 GCA_030741355.1 Candidatus Poseidonia sp.
GGTAAGCGTGGCTCCTGGCTTGACCTCGACCTGAATTTGTCCCGGAGCACAGGTCATGGAGACCGCAGCACCTGAAACTTGAGCTGAGGCTGGCACGGCGACCATCATCAGCGAACAGAAGTAGATTCCCAACAAAGCAACGACTCGCTTCCATGCCGACATTGTCTCACCTAACGGTCTTCCCAACCCCCCCCACCTCATAACCATTATGGGTCAGTTGTGCGAAGGAAGCCCACCTTGCAGGACGACGAAGAGGTGGGCCCGAAGGGAGTTGAACCCCTGACCTCCCGGTTATGAGCCGGGCGCTCTAACCAACTAAGCTACGGGCCCTAAAGGAGGCTCAATCATGAGCATCATGAACCTTCTTGTCTCAATCAAATTGAGCCAAGGAAGATTGCGAGGGCTTGATCCACTCTCGAACATTTCGTTCCATTTCATCCCGAATGGCCTCAGGAACGAAAATCAAACAGCGTTCATGCGGTTGGGCAAGAGAACGTATGAGGGCCGAATGTTCCGAGGCGTCTCGACCGTCTTCGAGAACGATACCTGCGTCGTAGGGAAGGTAACCTCGCTTGCGAATCGTAGCCTGAATCAAATCCAGCTCGGCATCGTAGCCTTGGGCCTTCAGTTGTTCTTGCAGGCGTGGAAGGACGATATCGCACATTTCCACGGTCAAGTGGTCAATCCGAAGCGATTTATGGAAATCTTTCCGAGACAGCAAGCGGTTGGCATAGCCAGACAAGCGGGCATCATCATGGCTGGCCCAAGCCGGCAGGGCGACTTTGATGTGAGCATCGTTGAGAAGCACATAGGCTTCGGGAGTGAGGTCCTCGTTCATCAACATGTGAGAAAGTTCGGAAGAGAGTTCAAGTTGCCCGGCTTGAGCCAAGGTGCGGGCTTGTTCGAGCATGTTCACCAGGTAGGCTTGCGTGAGCATGTTCACCTTGTGGAAGTAGACTTGTTGGTACATGTGATATCGCGTAACAAGGTAGGCCTCAATGGCAGGAAGTCCCCAGCGTTTGACGTACATGCGTCCATCGTCGCCCACACGCAGTGCACGAATGACACGAGCGCTGTCAAAACCGCCGATTTGCGCGCCCGTGTTGGCTTGGTCTCGAATCATGTAATCCATTCGATCGACGTCCAACTGGCTGCTGACGATTTCTTTCATGAACCGGGGGATGGGCACACCATCGTGAGCATCATGGCCGTCCATGAGGGCAAAAAGCCGTCCGAGTCGCTGCTCGCCAAGGGTGGCACGAACCGCCTGCCCAATGGCCGTGTTGGGAGATTCAAGGATGTCGCGCCCCCATGCCTCGTGGGAACGGAAGGTGGCGTAGACCCGAGGTGTCTCAAGCAAATGCGAGTAGGGCGGATGGCCGATGTCGTGGAGCAAGGCTGCAAGTTGAACGAGTTCTTCGTCGTCTTTTGACAACAGACCCGGATGCACTTCTTGGAGGTGGGCGGCCAGTCGACCGGCCAGATGATAGGCGCCGAGGGAATGAGCAAACCGATTGTGCGTAGCCGCCGGAAACACGTACTCGCAGGTTGACAATTGCTGAATGGAGCGGAGGCGCTGGAATTCAGGCGTATCGATGATGGTTGCATGCGAAGCAGGGACCAAAATATCCCGGTGAATCTCGTCGCGAATCACGCGGTCCCGACCGTTCATGATACCTTGCGGGCTTCTCGGGTCTTTATAGCCCTTCTCGGAAATCACGGGACACCTCACAAAGACAACGCATAAGCGTGTCTTTTGCCAGCCAATGACATGGCGGATGCCGTTAAGGGCCTGATGGACAAAATCACAAACGACGACCCGGAGACCCGAGGTCAGCAATTGTGGGTCATGTTTGCACTCGCGATGTTCCTCGTAGCCACGCTGAATTGGTATGCCTATGTGCGTGAACCCGAAGTGATTGAAGTTCGACAGTTGCTTGAATACAAAAACGAAGTGGTCAAGGTTGAAGGCACGCTGATTTCGTGGGTGGAAGACCCCTATGCATCGGGCGATGACCGCGTGGATGCCATCATCGACGACGGCACCGGCGTGGTGGAATCACGATGGTATCGACCAGGAGACATGCCACCCATCGGCACCACCGTCACCGTCATGGGCGACGTCATCGAATACGACGGACGAATATGGATTCAATCCTTGGGGGCCGGCGCCATGGAATGGACTTCATCCGACCTCCCTGACGTGGAGGTCCTCGCCATTGCCGACATCGCTCAAGACCCTGCTTCCTACGTAGGTGAAGTCATTCAGTTAACGGGATTCATCAGCAAATCCATCACACCCGACGCCACCTTCACATCGGCCTACCTTGGCGACCATCCGAATTACGGAAATTCAGAACACCAAATGCACCTCATCATTCGCTCGGCGAAGGGAGAATGGATCGAAGCGACCTCAAAGGTGGAAGTCCAAGGCATTCTCACCTACCAACAACGAGACCTAAGGTGGAGTCTGCAAGTCCAAGGACCGGAGATTCTCGTCGACCGGAACCACATCGTCAACATCCCGCAACTGGACTGGAACGCTCAGGCCACCTGGAGTTATCAGTCGGGTCAAACCGTCACCATGACCGGCGTGTTGACCACCACCTCGGAAGATTGGGCGCTGTACGGCCCCAGCGGGACGTCCATTTGTGTGTTGCCAACCGACGAAGACCGTCAGGCCGACGCCACCGAATCCATGCACAACACCCTGCAAACGGTCGAAGGCCGATTGTTGTGGTCCGAGACGAAAGCGGGATGGTGCATCGACGCCAACGAAGGAACATCTCCCGCCTTGGTGAACCCCGAAACCCCCATCAATTTGCTGGCCATGCTCTCCGCCGATCCAGTTGGCATGGTGGCTGACCCCGACACCACCTACACCCTCTCTGCTTACATCAAGTACGCCGTTGAACCCGGCGTGGAAAACGAAGAGGCTTACTTTGTTGACTCTGCCTCATATTCACCCGGATGGACCACCGTGGCTGTCATCGTGCCCGGCCCGCGAAGCGCCTGGCTTGAGTCGGGGCAGAACATCATCGCCAATGTCTCGGTTGGATGGGACGATGAAGACATGAGAATCCGACTCACCGTTCATGATTACACCCTCGGAGCCGTCCCCTCAGCTCGAACGTTGCTTTGGGACGATGGAGCGACGCAGTGGAGTTATGCACGGGACCAAAATGTTCTGCTGAACGGACGCGCCGAGTTCACCGATAACCAGTGGCTTCTGTTTCGAGACGGCTCCAACGAATCCGTGGCCTTGAATCTCCAGGGCCAAGCCATCGGCGTGGACGAATATCACGCCAATCAATCCATGACGTGGGCGGGTCGTTTACGCCAAGTGCAAAGCGATGACGGCATGAGTTTGGTCTACACCTTGGACCAAGCCGATGTGCTCGACAGTGACGGTGATGGCTTGGGCGACACGCTCGAACAAAACATCGGCACGTCCACAACATCAGAGGACACCGACGACGACGGTGAGACGGACCGTGAGGAACACGTGAACGGACAGACTTGAGGCGATCACGTGCTTGAAGGTTATTTCTTGGACTTGGCGTGGTTATTGGGCGCCCTGTTCTTTGGCGTGATGCTCGGTTCCCTTACCGGGCTCATCCCCGGTTTTCACGTCAACAATGTCGCCTTGATTCTTCTCGCCCTCTCCCCTGCATTGCTCGATTTGGGCATTCCACTTGCCTCGGTGGCCGCCATCATCGTCTCAACCGGCACCGTCCACACCTTCCTCAATTACATCCCATCAGCGCTGATAGGAGCACCAGACGGTGACACGGCCCTCTCTCTTTTGCCCGGGCATCGCATGCTCCTTTCGGGCAACGCTGCACGCGGTGTGGCTTGGTCCGCACGTGGCTCTCAACTCGGCCTCTTTCTCTCCCTTCCGCTCATCGTCCTGGCACGCATCGCCTTTGGACCGGAACTCGGTTGGTACGAAAATCTGCGCTCAGTCCTTCCCTTTGTGCTGTTGACCATTTCCTTCCTTTTACTCGCCACCGAAACCACACGTTTGGATTGGCCGATGTGGATGCAGAAGTTGACTGGCGGACGCCTTGGCAGGGATTCACGGTTTGCGGGTTTCCTCGCTGCAACGGCCTTTTTCTTGCTGGCTGGACTTTACGGATGGGGTGTGTTTACTCTCCCTGCACGCTCACCCATCGGCATGCCAGACGCCAGCCTGCTCCTGCCGAGCCTCGCCGGATTGTTCGGCATCGCCAACCTCTTGGACATTTACGCCACCACCTCACACCTTCCTCCACAACGAGAAAATTGGGCCTTGCCACCGGCACGACCGCTCGTGGTGCCATGTTTCTGGTCAAGTGTTGCAGGAGCGTCCATGGGCGTACTTCCTGGCATGACGGCCTCCCAAGCCACGGTGTTGGTCATGGGTGGTCGGAACCTTGCCGCCAAAGCACAAGGAAAGCAAGGGTATGGCATGGATTGGGAAACGCGCCGTCTTACGGAACTCAGCGACGATGAATTGCTGGAAATCGCAAAGGCGGAAGCAGATGAAGGCGTCGAAGGTCCACAAACAAAACAAGACTTGGAAGTGATTGCTTTGCTCTCGGCGACCAACACAGCAGTTACGGTCATGGTTCTTGGCTTCCTCTACATCATCAGCCGTTCCCGTTCTGGCGCCACGCTGGCGTTGAAGATGATGTACCCCATCGAGACGTGGTCGTCGCTCGAGCCTACCAGCGATTTCATCCGTCTCTTGGCTGTCACTTTAGCAGCGGGGTTGCTGGCCATGCCCATGATGCGCTATGTCGGAAGAGGCATGCTCCGTCTGCATGCAGCGATTCCTCTCCAGCAGATGGTCATGGGCGTCATTATCTTCGTTGTCGCCTTGGTTTGGCTCTCAACGGGCTTTGTCGGCATTGGCGTGCTCATCGTCGGTACCATCATCGGCCTCTTGCCACCTCGAATCGGCATCCGTCGTTCGCACGGCATGGGCATCATCCTCGTGCCCATCATGATCTACACCTTTGCCCAGAAATTCGACAGCTTTGGATTCATTTGAAACTTGGACGTGAAACACATGAAAAACACCCTAACCGCCACCAGCCTGATGCTCTTGTTCCTCCTTTCGCTGGCCTCGCCATTGGCCAGCGTGATGCAAGAAAACCAAGACGTAAGCCCAACCTCCGGACGGTCCACCGCCTGCACGGGAGACGTCTGCATCAACGAAGTGATCCCAAACCCCAACGGCCTCGACGCTGGAACCTACCCTGATGGCGAGTGGTTCGAACTCTTCAACAGCGGAACATCCGACGTGGACTTGACGGGTTGGAAGGTGACCACCAGTGCTTCCAAAACCTTGGATTTTGATTCAAGCACCATCGTTGGATATCAGTCAGGCAACAGTTCCACCTGGACCATCAGCCCCGGTGAATACGTCGTGATTGCTCGAAATGGAGACAACAACTTCTACATGACCAATACGGGCATGAGCATGACCTTGGTCGACAACAACAACAACAACCTGCACCAAGCCACTTGGGGCAATGTTATCTCGGGAAAGAGCTACGAGCAAGACGCCACAAACACCGCTGCGAACTGGGTTCAAACCAACAACCCAACGCCCGGTCAAGTCAATTCGGCAACGGTCAGCAGCAACCTCATTCCAGGCGACCTCATCATGACCGAGGTCATGGCCAATTCTTGGCCATCCTACGACAACGCCTCGTGGCCCGGCGGCGAATGGGTTGAAATTCTGAACACCGGTTCCAGCGATATCGATTTGACGGGTTATACCATCGAAGACGCTGCAGGTAACGTCCTTCCGTTCAACGCATCACATTTGGTCAACGCCTCACAATCGATGCTCATCACCCCAGGTCAACACCGTATTGTAGCGGTGAACGCCTCCAGCGGCTACGGCGTGCTGAACAACGGCGTGGAGAGTTTGACGCTGAAGTGGCCCAACGGCAGCCGGTCACAGGAAATTTCGTGGTCTTCGACCATCCAAGGTTTCTCGTTGATGGTGGCGACGCAACCCAGCGCCCCATGGACCCATGCACCTTACCCCACGCCCGAAGGAATGAACCCGCTGCCTTTGGAACTCATGCCCCGTCAAGTTGGGGACGTGCAGAT